>JAZLIL010000161.1:0-2110 GCA_045617405.1 Lachnospiraceae bacterium
AGACGCATCAGACTCAAAATCTGACGGTGGTGACATCGTGTGGGTTCAAGTCCCACTGCCCGCAATCAATACTTTGCATTCGCAAGCATCAATTTTATTCTGTTTTCAAGATTTACACCCGTCGATCCCGCATCATAATCAAGAGGCACTATGTTAAGGTCAGGATTTTGGTCCTTAAGCGGCTTTATCATACCTTTTCCGCAGATGTGATTCGGAAGGCACCCGAAAGGCTGCGTACACACAATGTTCTTTACGCCCGAATCGTTCAGTTCGAGCATTTCGGCAGGAAGAAGCCATCCCTCTCCCATCTTGCACCCGATACCGATATAGGGCTGCACAAGTGACAGAGTGTGCGGGAACGGAGTAGACGCACGGAAGTGTCCGTCCTCAGCCATCATGTCGTAAATCTCCTTCTGATGTTTAATCAGATAGTAATAGGCAGTTTTAATGACAGGATATGATTTCTTTCCCCTCCCGTAGAGATCATGATCCATAAGCATGTTATATACACAGTAAATGACAAAGTCGAGAAGTCCCGGAACCACAACCTCTGCGCCCTCTGAAACGAGAAATCTTTCAAGATTGTTGTTCCCGAGGGGTGAAAACTTGACAAAGATTTCTCCGACAACACCGACCTTCGGTTTCGGAACAATGACTCTCTCAACCTTTGCAAAATCGTCAAGAATCTTCCTGCAGTTCTTTCGGCACTTTTTAAAGTCGATTCCTTCGCTTCCCATTTCCGCCGCTGTACGCTCGGTCCATAAAGACGCAAGCTTTTCAGCCTCACCCCTGTTGACCTCAAAGGGCTTGCACTGGTTAACAAGCGACATAAGAAGATCTCCGTAAAGAATTCCGAAGAACATCTTTTTCAGCATTCCAAAGTCAGGATTAAAGCCGGAATGATGCTCCACGCCCTGAAGGCTCAGGGAGATAACGGGAACATTAGGATACCCGGCCTTGATAAGTGCCTTTCTAAGAAGGGAGATGTAATTTGATGCCCTGCATCCCCCGCCGGTCTGAAAAAGAATAAGCGCCGTCTTGTCGGGATCATACTTCCCGCTTTTTATAGCATCCAAAAACTGCCCGATAACGAGAATAGCGGGATAACATGTGTCATTGTGCACATATCGAAGACCTGTTTCGGCAATCTTAGGCCCTTCCGAAGTCAGAAGCTCCGCCTTGTAGCCGTAATCACGAAGAACCTGAATTATCAGTCTGAAATGCATGGGAAGCATATTCGGAACAAGAATCGTATAGTCCTTCTTCATTTCCTTTGTAAATTCAACATATGTTTTTTCTGTATCAGTCATATCAGTTTCCGTCTTATTAATGTGGGCAGCGGAAAGTACTCTTCCGCTGACTGTTTTTCATCTCTGTTTTCAAGTGCTCCGAGAAGGCTTCGAAGCCTTATCTTTACCGCGCCGAGATTTGTAATCTCATCAATTTTAAGCTGCGTATAGTACTTTCCGGATGATTCAAGTATTGAACGCACCTCATCTGTTGTGATGGCGTCGACACCGCATCCGAAGGAGACAAGCTGAACAAGTTCGGTGTCATTGTGTTCTGCTGCATAGGCAGCCGCGCGGTATAGCCTTGAATGGTAAGTCCACTGATTGAGAACCCTGACACGCTGCGGTTTCATACGCCAGGCAACACTGTCCTCACTTACTACCACAAAGCCGAGGCTCGATGCAAGCTTGTCTATACCGTGATTAATCTCCGGATCTATGTGATAAGGACGGCCGGCCAGAATCATGATTCTCATTCCCCGGTCTCTTGCATACTTAAGCGCCTTCGTCCCTTCATTCCTGACGGCGTTCATATACGCATCATACTCAAGGAAGCCGTAGTCGATAGCCTGCTTCATCTCCTGCTTTCCTATGTTGTATCCCTTTTTCTTCAGGAACGATATAAGCTCCTTCGCAAGCTCTCTTTTGTCATTGATGTTAAGGTACGGATACCAGAAATCATCATTCTGAAGCTCTTCGACATTTCCGTGAAGAAGCTCTGAATAATAGGCGACCACGGGGCAGTTGTAATGATTCTGTCCTGCCTTCTCATCAACATTGTAGGTTACGCAAGGATAAAAGATTGCATCCGCTCCCGCTTC
>JAZLIL010000162.1:0-11095 GCA_045617405.1 Lachnospiraceae bacterium
ACAATACCTGTCTGACCACAGTCATGGATGTTGCAGCGCCTTATCTCGTGCGATCCGACGTTCTCCTTGCTCCAGCCCTCGCGTGACGCTATGCAGACACAGTCGCGCTGTGTCTGTGTACCGTCTTTGAACTTTCTGTGAGACCACTTGTTGTCGTTGCCCTCTTGGTAATACTTTCCGAGTGAAATACCCGAGCACTTCGAGTGTGATATCTCACAGTCTTCAATACGCCATCCCTTTGACCAGTTCGGTCCGATCATTCCGTCCTGGAAGGCTGTCGGGGGTGCCCACTGTGTAGCTGCCTGCCTTACGACAAAGCCAGAGAGCGTAATGTAGGAAATTCCCTCCTTTGAGGGCATAAAGCATCTTCGGCGTACTGTAATCTCAACAGTCTCCCTGTTCGGATCAAACTCCCCGAAATTGGCATAGATTACCGTCTCGTTCTTCTCCGTATCCTGCCTTGTATACCAGGTGTAGACCGAAAAATCCGAGTCCCAGGACTTCATATACTTAACAGGTGCAACAACCTGTGAAAGGTTCGTGACTTCGTAGAGGGACTTGCCGTTCAGGAAGACCTCTCCGGTATGAGCCGTGTAGGAAGCATCAAACCAGTCGCCGAAAACAAGCGTCGAATAGGGATTGTAATCTCCGAAATACTCATTGGGAACACGAAGCATCCAGACACTACCCTCGTACTTTTTCCACGACTTCATGATTTCCGCGCCGGTGATGACTGCAGCGTTCTTCACAGCCGAGCGAAAGACAATTCTCTTCCCCTTCTTTCCTGAAACAGGAGGATCGACGCACTCACGGTAGACACCCGGAGCAACGATGATTTCATCGCCGGGGCGTGCCTTCTTTGCTGCGTCGCTTATCATGCTGTAGGGATGCTCTTGCGTACCGTCATAGTTAAACTTTGAATTCCTGTCAACATATATCTTCATGGTCTGCCTCCGTTAACACATACTTTTGTATTCTGTCAAATGCCTCGATTACCCTGCTCTTCGGAAGTGCCAGATTTATTCTCGTGTGACATTCTCCGTGGAACGGTCTTCCGTCCTGAAGCCCCACACCGACGTCCCAGCATTTCCGGATTACTTCATCGATAGTCTTGCCTGTCCCGGTGCAGTACCCGGTCCAGTCGCAAAACAGCATGTATGTTCCCTGCGGCCTTGTAACGCTTACGCCCTTGAAATTCTTTTCGATAAAGCAAACGGCGTATTCAATGTTTTCTTCAATAACACCGATAAGCTCTGCAAGCCATTCCTTTCCCTCCGGAGAATAAGCACCTAAAAGTGCATACATTGAAAGGATGTTCATATCATTGTAGTGACAAAGCTCCGATTCGTGCTCAACTCTGTCGCGCAATGATTTTCCGTAAATAACGTGGTAGCTTCCGATGAGGCCCGCCAGATTGAAGGTCTTCGTGGGCGCGTAGAGTGCAACGGTGTTATCATGAGCATAGTGTGAAACCGACTGGGACGGAATGTGCCTGTTTCCCGGCATGATAATATCCGACCAGATTTCATCGGAGACCACCTTCACCTCATACTTCTCAAAGAGCTCATATGCCTTTTCAAGTTCGTCCCGTTCCCACACTCTTCCGCAGGGATTGTGCGGTGAGCATATGATTGCAGCATGAATTTTTCCGGAAACAATCTTCCTCTCCATGTCCTCGTAATCCATCCTGAAGATTCCGTCCGAATCCTTTGTTAAGGGGCTGTGAACTATATGAAAACCGTTCTTTGAGAGTGTGCTTGTGAAACCGATATAGCACGGTGAGTGAAGAAGGACGTTTCCGCCCTTCGGACAGATTGTGTTAAGAGCACTCGCTACTCCGCCGAGAACGCCGTTTTCGTAGCCGATGTTTTCCCTTTTAAGACCAGCCGCCCCGTTCCTTTCGGTCTGCCAGGAAATGATTGCATCGTAGTATTCATCTCTCGGGGAAAAATAGCCGAAGGTCGGGTGGGCGATTCTGTCCGTCATTGCCTTTTGAATTGAAGGCGCAACGGCAAAATTCATGTCGGCAATCCACATCGGGATTACATCAAAGCCATCCTTCGGTACCGAGGGCGCATTTCCTCCCGAAGTTCCCACTGCATCGACTGCAAGCGCATCCTTACCGCGCCTGTCGATTATCGATTCAAAATCATACTTTCTGTTCATGGCTGCATTTTCTCCGATACTCTTTAATACTATTTCATAAACAGCGTTCCGATGAGCACTTTAAGACCCGCTCCTTCCCGCCGCTTTAATACTATTTCATAAAAAGCGTTCCGATGAGCACTTTAAAACCCGCTCCTTCCCGCCGCTTTAATACTATTTCATAAAAAGCGTTCCGATAAGCCCTCTTCCGAGTGAAGCTCCGAGATTTCCGCCAAGCTTCTTTCCAAAGCTTCCGCCTATCGTGCTTCCGATCGAATTGCCAATCTCACGTCCGATTGTTCCGGTCACTGTGCGTGCCGTGCTCTTCATAGCAGTGTTGATTGCCCTTTGCTGCTTCGATTTTGCCATGAGAGCTTCCTTCTCGGCTCTCGCCCTCGCCTGAGCCTCTGCGAGATCAAGCTTCTTCTGCTCCTTTTCAAGTGCCCGCAGCTGCTCCTTTTCCTCGCGCACAGCCTGCTTCGCCGCCTCTTTGTCAGCCTTTTCCTGCTGCTTTCTTTCTTCCTCTTCGGCCCTTGCCTGCTCCTTAGCTTCCGCCTCCTTAGCTTCCTGTCTTTGTAAAAACTCGTAAGCCGAATCGCGGTCAAAGCTGTCCGAATACCTTGTGTAGAGAAGCGATGACTTCATCACCTTTGCCCGCTCCTCATCGTCAACAATCCCCATTTTACTCTCGGGAGGAAGAATCTTTCCTCTCTCGACAACAGTCGGAATACCGTCAGGTCCGAGAACACTCACAAGCGCCTCACCTGTTCCAAGCTCAGAAAGTACATCATAGGTCTTGAATGCGGGATTCTCCCTGAAAGCAGCCGCTGCTGCCCTGACGCCCTTCAAATCCGAAGGAGTATAGGCACGCAGAGCGTGCTGAACCTTGTTTCCAAGCTGCGAAAGAACACCATCGGGGATGTCCTTGGGATTCTGCGTAATGAAATAGATGCCGACGCCCTTTGATCTGATAAGCTTCACAACCTGTTCGATCTTCTCAAGAAGAACCCTCGGAGCGCCGTCAAAGAGCATGTGCGCCTCGTCAAAGAAGAACACCATCCTCGGCTTTTCGGGATCTCCCACCTCCGGGAGCATCTCGAAGAGCTCTGAAATCAGCCAGAGCAAAAACACCGAATACATTCTCGGATTCATCATAAGCTGTCTGCAGTCGAGAATCTGAATCGTTCCCATGCCGTTCGAATCGGTTGTCAGCCAGTCTGCAACATTCAGGGCAGGCTCGCCGAAGAAGCTTGCGGCGCCCTGCGTCTCAATTGAAACGATTGCCCTTATAATAGCCGAGACGGTGGCCGGCGCGATGTTTCCGTAGGTTGTGCTGTAGTCCTTCGCATGGTCACCGACGTAACGAACCATCGATTTGAGATCCTTGATGTCAATGAGAAGCAGCTGCTCGTCGTCCGCAATCCTAAAGATGACATTAAGCACATCGCTCTGTGTATCGTTAAGTTCAAGTATTCTCGAAAGAAGGAGCGGTCCCATCTCCGATACCGTTGTTCGAAGCGGCATTCCCGACTCACCAAAGACATCCCAGAAATTTACGGGAAAATTTTTAAATGAGAAACCTTTATCCTTAAGCGAAAGCGCCTCAACACGCTCGCCGACGCTGCCCGATGCCTCGCCCGGAGCGCACATTCCGGAAAGGTCGCCCTTCGCATCAGCCAGGAAGACAGGAACACCAAGCTCCGAGAACGACTCCGCCATGACCTTTAATGTCACCGTCTTTCCCGTTCCGGTCGCACCTGCAATAAGTCCGTGTCTGTTAGCCATTTTGGGATAAATATAAAGATCTTTCTCTCCCGTATTTCCGATCAGAATCCTGTTGTCAAATTTCATTTGATTCCTCCGATATATGCAATTTTTAAAGCTGTCCGCCCTGTTTTTCGTTTCCCGTGAACCTCACACGACTAAAGTCACGAGAATGCGGCGGTTAAGTAATAGAAGCTGCCTTTTCCGGTCGGACCGCAGCTTCTATTCAAGCTTCAGTCCGTCTTTATCCTTGAAGCCTCCGGCCACAATCAGAATCAGATCGACAAACCATCCGATACCGAAAACACCGACCGTCAAAAGGTACAGAATTCCCGTTCCGATTTTTCCTGTATAGAAGCGGTGTACACCAAAAACTCCGAAAAAGAAACAGAGTATTGCCGCAACCCACCTGTTTTTGCTGCTCTTTCCATACCTTCTGTAGTTGTTTTCACTGTAGTAATAGCCCGAATCGCCGGAGATTCCCATGCCTGCACGCTGCTCGGCAATTCTCGCCTTAGCCTCGGCATCGGCAGCTGCCTTTGCTGCCCTGTCTGCCTCTTTTCGGGCTGCTGCGGCCTCATTGGCGCGAAGTCTCTGTTCTGCCTCAGCTCTTCTGATTGCCTCTTCCTCTGCACGAATTCCGGCCTCGATTCTTTGCGCCTCGTAATCGGGTTCAGGCTCCTTCTCCCAGTCGGGAATCCAGTCCGCCTTCACATCCTGCCATCCCATCTGAGCACCCGCAAAAGCACCCTGCGACGGTTTTGAAGCTTCTGCGCGGTTCTCGGACCTGACAGTTTCTGCCTTACCTTCCGCCTGACGTTCCTCTGCCGCACCGTCCGGCATCTTTGCGCCGCAGTTTGTACAGAACCTTCCATTGGTTTCTGTTCCGCAATTTGGACAAAACATTGATTTCTACCTCATTATACGTTTATTCATTCATTTTGTTTATATTACCGATTATAAAGTCAAAGACCTCTGTCACCTTCGCGAAGAGCTCCTCTTCTCCACCCTTCGAAACGCCGCCTCTTGTCGACTCGCAAAGATCGCTGCTTACATCCGAAAGCTTTGAAAGCCCGAGATTAAGAGCATAGCCCTTAAGGTTATGCGCTGACATAAACACGCCGTTCCAGTCCTTTGCCTCAAGCGCTGCCCTCATTACGTCGATAACATCCTCAGTCGTAAGCCTTTTGAGATACTTCTCAATCAACGCATCTCTCCCGAGTGTTTCAAGTACCTCATCATAGCTCTCTCCAATCGTTTCGTAAAACTCCTTAACATTCATCCTATTTCCTCCTCACCTCGAAACCGTCGCCCGGGCAGTTTCACTAATTTTCAGGCTTTAAGAAAAAAGCCTTTTATACTGTTTAAAATGCTCTCCTTGGGCTGTGTCTTAAGAATGTAGCCCTGAGGCTTAAGCGACACCACTTCTTTTACCGTCTCGGAATCATTCCTCGATGTCAGGAAAATGACGGGAATGTCCCTCGTGGCGTTTTCCGAATGCAGCATCTCAAGGAACTGTGCCCCGCTGCACACAGGCATCTCGTAGTCAAGCAGTATCAGATCCGGTCTGCTCATCTCAATCATATGAAAAGCTGCAGTAGCAGACGGGCAGATGCTTACATTGTAGTCAGCATCGAGCCATCCCGAAGCTGTTCGCAAAAATGTCGGAGAATCATCCACAATCAGGATGTTCTTTCGAAGTCCCATGTTCCTGATTTCTTCAAGAAGATCCTTTACCTTCTCCACGACCTGCTTTGCATTGATGGGACGCTGAATCGTGGCCGCAATCAGCCCCGAGGAGGTAAGATCCGCGACACTCGCTATATCATCCTCCCAGCCGATAAGAACAAGCTTCGCGTTCTTTTCAATGCAAAGATCAAAAAGAAACACTCTCGATGACTGATTCTCGAGAAGAAGCTCAGCCTCCACAACTACCAAAGACCCGGGATACTTAAGTTCCCCGAGATGCCTCATTGCAATGTCGCATCTGTCGGTTCTGATATCATCCTGCTCGAGCATGCTCTTTACCGATCGAAGCGCAAAACAAAGCTCGTTGCTCATTAAAAACATGCAGTCCAAACGTCTGTCACTCATATTGTACCTCTGATATCTGAAAATTAACCTTTCTCATCATTTTCTCCCAATTACCAGTATCGGTAATTCGTGTCTGTTATGCAAGACTTTTTTGACTTATCCGGTAATTTTTCTGCAGGCAAGCGTACACCCTTGTGCATCAAGGTTTGCTACGGCTGTCCTAAGCTCCGGAAGCGCACTTTCAATTTCGGGCACCGCACCGTACTTTTCAAGCTCTTCAAGAATCCTGTCCGCATTTTTCACATCATAGGCATTCATGCAGGTTTCAAGCTGATGCACAAGACTCGAAAGCTTCTCGCGGTCAATTTCCTCGCGCCTCTCTTCCTCTCCCCGCGAAGATAAAAACTCTGCTATCCTGTCGCGAAGCAAATTCCAAAAGTCAATAAAATAGGGAGCAAGCGTTACGACCCCGGTAACATTTGCGTCTCTTGCGGCCATCTCAAGCTGTGCGGCCGAACCGTAGACCATAAGTCCTCCTACGAGTGCGGCGGAGGTCTTCATCGCATGGACCTTGATTCTGAAACCGGCAAGTGCCTCTTCGTCGCCGCCCGCCTCTTTCAGCCTGTCGACATAACCGCCAAGCTCTTTCGTCTCCGACTCTGAGACGGTCACAAACTGCTTCATTGCCGCCACGACTCCCTCAAGGCTTCCGATGTGCGTAAGCGCATACGCTGTGTCAACACCCTCTATCACGGGAAGGTCGTCACCGGCTTTTGAAGAAGCTCCGGTTTCCGCTTCCCCGGCATGCTTTTCATACAAATTTTCGGGAAGGATGTCCATTATCGTCTGCTCAAGCAGAGCCGGATTGATCGGCTTTGCGATAAAGCCCGAAAAACCGAGTCCGAGGAATTCCTCCTTCGCGCCCGCAACCGCATTCGCCGTAAGAATTATCTCGGGCGTACCATGATTCAGTCCGCCGTCCTGCGACTTAATTGCCTGCATTGTCTGAATTCCGTCCATCTCCGGCATCATGTGATCCATGAAAATAATATCATACTTTGTCTCGAATGTATTACTGAGCGCAATTCTGCCGCTTGTTGCAGCATCAATCGAAAGCTTTGTGTCTGCAAGAAGATTCTTAAAGACCATAAGGTTCATCTCGTTGTCGTCGACCACGAGCACACGCGCATTAGGAGCCGTAAAGGAAACCGCAAAGTCATCGCCTTCATCAGCGAGTACGATTGACCAGTCGGTCTTTCCGACCGGAGCCGCATCAACGATTCCCTGCTCTATCTCAAAGAAAAACCTGCTGCCCTTGCCGTACTCGCTCTCAATGTTGATCTTCGAATTCATAAGACCTAAAAAACCCGTAATCAGATTGATTCCGATTCCCGTTCCCTCAACAGTCCTGTTGCGCTCCTCGTCAAGTCGTGTGAAGCGCTCCGAAAGCTTTTCTATGTTCTCCTTCCTGATGCCGATACCCGTGTCCTCTACACTGACGAGCATTTTCACGCTTTCTTCCGTACGTGAGACTTCCTTAACCGAAAGCTTTGCATAGCCACTGTCCGTGTATTTTGCCGCATTTGTCAGCAGATTGATAAGAACCTGCTTGAGACGGACGTCGTCGCCGTAGAGCTTTGCGGGAAGCTTTTCATCTACCTCGGTCAGAAAATCAAGACCTCTGTCAGCGAATCTGCCGGAAGTGATGCTCTTCACGTCAACAATCATGTCCCTCAGCGAATACTCAGCCGGGACGAGCTCCATCTTTCCTGATTCAAGCTTTGAAAAATCAAGGATGCCGTTTATTATCTCAAGAAGCAGGTTGCCTGCATTTCTAATAAGCTTTGCATATCCCCTGATCTTACTGTCCTTACTTTCCCGAAGAATCATAGTGTCAAGTCCAAGCACAGTGTTGATAGGGGTCCTGATTTCATGCGACATGTTCGCGAGGAAGGTACTCTTTGCCCTGTTCTCTGACTCTGCCTTCTCGACACGGCCACGGATTTCGTCCATCTCCTGCTTCTCGCGCTCGATGACGTGAACCGTGAAAAGAAGCTTGGTCAGCTGCTTTCCGGTTTCTCTGTCCATTCCGATGAATCTGATTCGGCACCATCCGCAGCTTTTGCTAATATACTCGCAGGAAATGCTGTGGCGGTCCTCCATTCTGTCTGTGACGGTCGAAAGATCGGCAAAATTGCGGACTATGCTCCGGTACGCCGCGGTCGCATCATCGCTTAGCATCGATATGAACTGCTCCCCAGTGATGTCGGCCTTTTGAATTTCAATTGCGGAACCGGGCTTGATTTTTACCGGTGAGAGCCTGCCCGCCTGAAGATCGACCATGTACACAATCTCGTAAACCTCGGACATGCATGAAATACCCGAGATTTTCTGCCTGAGCTCTGCCTCGGCCCTTCGGAAAATGTAGACCGACATAACGGACATACCAATGAAAAAGACAAGAAGTATACAGGTGAAAAACAGCAAAATGAAACAGATTCCGTCTGTGTAGTTCCTGTGAAGATAGTAATCAACACTGAAGGAATCGTAGCTTAGCTCACCCTTATGGTAGAAAATTGCACCTATTGTGATGTCATCTCCCGCCTCAATGTTGATCTCATCGAACTTCTCAGACGGATAGTAGATAAAGAAATCACCCTTTTCGAGGGGAATGTAGAGGTTTCCGTCAAACATGTGATCAAGTGCAATCTCGTCAAGTTCATACTTCTGGAGGCTCAGAGTCTGAACACACTCATCTTGCGTCCCGACATACTGATGAATCTCAAGTGTTCCGTTCCACGCCTGATTGATAAAGCATTCCTGCGGAACGTCGAAGCGCATTGTCCACGATGAAATCTCATTTCCTGAATTGTTGCTGATCACACCGTCGACAGTCTCGCCTGTGACGAGTGTCACCTCACCGTCGAGGACAAAATCGTCCTTCACCCAGGAGCTTGTGTTGTCACCCCTGTTTGAAAAAGTCATGCTGACGCCGCCGCCGCTTTCAGGCCCCGAAACAGTGTGGCAGCTCTCATTGAAGTTCTTCACGATAAAGAACTGGATAACTGCAAATGCGACTGCCATCATCACCAGAACGCAAAATACCACTATTAGTTTTCTAAACGTGCTTTTCTTCAAGTGCTGCCTCCTTGTAATTTGCAAACTCGCCGGAGAATCGTTTCCCCGGCGAGTCGCTCACTTTTATTTTATCTTAACTTTCACGAACAGCCTGTACTGATAAGCACTGCCCTTCTGTGAAACGTAGACACTGATGCCCGTTGTGCCGGGTGTAAGACCTGTAATCAGTCCGTCCTCAGAAACCGATGCGATTGTCTCGTCCTCTACTACGTAGGTGACATCTGCCTTCTTCGCAAGATTTCCGATGTCAAGCTTCACAGGCTTCTCTATTCTTACAAGCTTGTAGATGTTTAGAAGCGGCATCGTCGAGTTAGGTGTCAGACACTCCGAATCCTTGATCTGCCTGTTTCCCTTACAGTTCTCATCCACTTTGACTCCGACTTTAAACTTATATGAAGAGCCGTTCTGCTTAATTACGCCCTTTACGATGCATTCGCCAAGGCCGACAGCACTGATAACGCCGTCCTTTGAAACTGTCGCAACTTTCTTATCCGAAGAGGTATACTTTACAACTGCGTCTTCACTGATGTTTGTGACACCAAGTGCAAAGGTCATTCCAAGACCGATTTTCTTCTTCATTTTAAGAACCGGAACCTTGGCGGGCTTTGTTGAGTTTGTTCTGCTTTCATCGTAAACAATAACGTAATCCGAAAGATGTGATGTAATGAAAATGATTCTTCCGCTCTCGTATCTTGTTTCAAATTTCTCAAGTTCACCGTCGTCTGCCACGTAATAAATGAAGTAATGCGCAGGATCCTTTCCGGGTTCGGGCACAAAGCTCAAAGAAACTTCAACATTTCCGCCGTTGAACTCATGCACTTCAACGCCGCTGCTTTCCATGTGCGCATCGAAGGTTCCCTCAACTTCTACTTCACCAAGTGCTTCCTGCTGGGAAGTGTTCAGGTCTTCCTTTGCCTTGTCGCTTACAACGATGTTAAGCTCCTGACCCTTCATCTGCGTGCTTAATGCCTCAAGTGCCTTATTATCAAGAACAATCGTCGCATTTGAAAGCTTTATCTCAACGGTTTCGATTGGTGATTTCTCATCACCTGCAGCCTTTGCGAGATTTTTCACTGACTTCTTTGTAAGTGTTACGCTCGTAACCTCCTGCCCGGCGGTTGAAAGATCAATCATAACGACGGAGCTTATTCCCTCTTTTGCGTTCTTTGAATCACTGTAGAGATCCTTTATATCCTTGTTTTTGATATCCTTGACAACAGCATTTCCATCGGTGATTTCAGCTTCAACCTGAACTGTATCATCTCCTGTAACAGGAATGGTAAACTGCTCAGTCACTCCTGTGGTCTTCTTACTCTTATCATCGTCAGGCTTCTTGTCGGGAGCCGGAGGAGTCGGAGTCGGATCGGGTGAAGGATCGGGATCGGGTGAAGGAGAAGAGTTCTGTTTGAAGCTTGCCTTTATCGTTACAAATAATCCACTCATTTCGAACGTGTAAATCGAATCATCGACTTTAGTAAGTGGAAGATCATGCTCCTCACCGTCTAAATAGACACCGGTGATGGTATTGAGGCTGTAGCCGCTATCAGGATAAACAGTCAGCGTCACGGTTTCTCCGGGAACTGCACCGTTTTCACAATCAGAAACAACAGTTCCGTGTCCGGCAGACTCGATAACAAGGTCAGCCTTTCTGACAATCTTCAAAGCATTGTCGTTACTGTCAAAAATAATACCGAAGTCATCATTATCACTTAAGAAAAATGCCTTGTAAACTTCAGTTGCTGCAGTAGTAAATGCTACCGGTTCAGGACCTGAACCCTGCACCGTCACGCCAACTTCCATTCCGTCTGCAGGACTCTCCTCATCTGCTCCAAAAGCAATCATATTATCAGCATAAATGAACAAATTGTTCATTGTCCTGTCGATAAAATTATCGGTTATCTTTGCAGTTTTTCCAAGAGTTACATTCACGTTGTCGCCAATGTAAACACCGCCACCATTAATACCGGCATTGTTTCCGTAAATCTTACCGCCCGTCATTCTAAAGGAACTTGAG
>JAZLIL010000163.1:0-4529 GCA_045617405.1 Lachnospiraceae bacterium
TCTTTACCTTGAGACCCTTACCACTGTTAGCCTCGGCAACGAGGTTGTCCCAGCCCCAGCCGAACTTGTTCGTACAGTATATTACGAAGGTCAGCGAGCCGACAGGAAGCATTATGTATGATACGAAGAAGTCCTCAAGATCGGATACGTCCTTGCCCTCAAGTCCGAAGGGATGGAAGTTCGACCATACGTTGCAGCCGAGGATCATCGGGATGTTGAGAATAATCATTCCGATACATACAATCAGCGATGTCTTCTTGCGTGACCAGCCGGTAAGCTCGCAGGTACATGCGATAATGTTCTCATAAACGGCAATAACCGTTGAAAGAGCGGCAAATGTCATAAAGATGAAGAACAGGCAGCCCCACATTGTGCCTCCGGGAAGAGAAGCAAACACATTGGGCAATGTCATAAACAGAAGACCTGCACCCTGGTTAGGCTCTATACCGTAGGTAAAGCATGCCGGGAAAATAATCAGACCCGCAACAATTGCAACAAAGGTATCCAGAATAATAACGCTGACCGATTCACCCATAAGTGAACGATCTCTTCCGATATAGCTTCCGAAAATAGCCATTGATCCGATACCGAGACTTAAGGTGAAAAGTGCCTGGCTCATTGCCGCTGCAACAACCGAACCCGTAATCTTGGAGAAATCGGGCTTCAGATAGAAGTTAATGCCTTCGGCAGCGCCGTCAAGCGTAAAGCCGTAAATTGCGATAATAACCATGATTGCAAGAAGAGCAACCATCATATATTTTGTAATCTTCTCAAGACCGCCGCTTAAGGACATCGAGCAGATCAGGCTGCCGATAATTGCAACTATTGAGGTAAATACAATCATCATCCAGGGATCTGAAACCATGCCGCCGAACAATCCCGCAATCTCGTCAGCTGTCTTGTCCGCGAACGGATTTGAAACCGACAGATACGAAACCATATATCTGAAAATCCAGCCTGCTACGGTTGTGTAGAACATCATCAGCATAACATTGGCTACAAGCGATAAATATCCGTGTGCTCTCCATGCCTTCTTTTCGGGCACAATTGAATGATACATTCTGACAGGACTCGCCTGTGCTGCACGACCTGCCGAGAATTCCATTGTCATTACAGGAAGACCGATCAAAATAAGGCAAAGCAGATAAACAAGCACAAAGCTTCCACCGCCGTTTGCACCTACCATCATAGGGAACTTCCAAACATTACCGAGTCCGATTGCACACCCGGCACTTAAAAGAATGAAACCAAGTCTGCTTCCAAAGCGTTCTCTCTCCATACTAATCACCATGTCGCCTGCGACATGCAGTGGCGCTATGCAGGGGCGCCTCCTGTAGGCGACACAAAGAGCGCGGTGTGAAAAAACACGCTCTTTTCTCTCCTTTCTGCTTATGTGTAGTGTGATTTTTCACACTACCTCCTGGTTTAGTTGTAATCAACACATTAATGAATTAACGTGTCAAATTGTGTATATCTTACTCCATGAATCGTGATTAGTCAATACTTTCGATTACAACCTTACTCCCGTTTTTACTCTTCGAAACCTTGATCTGCTGAGGTATGTTCTCGATAAGTTCCTCTCTGTGACTTATAACACCTACAAGCTTATTCGAACCGGACAGATTAAGCAGTGTATCCATAGCACTGTCGATGGACTTCCGGTCAAGCGTTCCAAATCCCTCATCGATAAAAAGTGCATCCATCTGAACCCCGCCCATATTGGACGAAACAGTATCCGAAAGGCCAAGCGCAAGGCTCAGTGATGCCTTGAAGCTCTCTCCGCCCGAAAGGTTTCCGACAGGTCTGCGATGACCTGTAAAATTGTCAAGCACTTCAAGATCGAGAAATGTATTGCTTCGCTTGCCGAGTGACTCCTCCTGACGATAGAGTTCATACTGGCCGTCACTCATCGGGAACAGTCTTCTGTTCGCAGCCTGAATTATACCGTCAAATCCGGCAGCCTGAATATACTGTTCAAGCGTAATCTTTCCGCTTCCGGTATCACCCTTAACAAGCTTATAAAGTCTGGAGCAAACAGCATGTGCCTCCCGGGCCGATTCATAATTCGCCCTCTGACCCGATATACTCTTTGCAATATTTGCATTATTCACCTGACGGTTCTTTATTTCGTTCTGACGCCTGCGGATTTCCCTAACCTCCATGTCCTTAGCATCAACTTTCCCGGACAGCTCGGCTATATCGACAAGCTCCCTGCCTTTAGCGTCTGCCTTTGCGGTTTCAAGCCTGTCTTCGACGGATTTAACTTCCGCGTTATAGTCGGTAATCTCTTTTTGTGTAGTGTCAAGAGCCTCCTCCGATACAACAAACTTGAGAAATTCTTCTTCTCCGGAGAACCTGTTGTCATAAAGAAGCCTTGCAAAATTCTCTTCGAGAATATGTCCGTCTTCTCGCAGCCTGCCGAGGTTCTTCTGCTGTTCTTCCCGTTTAGCCTTGAGTGAAGCCTCGTTCTGCGCCGCATTCTCCTGTGCCTTAGCAGCCGCAGCTATCGTGTCATCAATATCCTTTATCGTAGCTTCCGCAAATCTGCGAACCTTCGATGCTTCCGCCCATGACTCATACTGCAATGAAGCCAATCCCCTCTTTGTAGCCTCTGCAGCTGCAATATCGGCGCTGTTTTGCTGTTTGGCAGCACTGTTTTTATTCTTGTTCTCCTCCAATTCGGCCGTTGCCACGCCCTGCGCAAAATCAAGCCTCTCGCTTGCCTTCTCAAGTGTTTCCGCATCAGCCTTGAGCTTTAGTTCCTCACATCGCTTTGCCCGCAACAAATCATCCAGCTCGCTTTGCTCCGCATTGACTCGTGAAATCAATTCCTCGATACTCAGTCCCGAAACATCAGAAGCTCCGTAGATATCATTTTCCAGGCAATCAAGAAGAATCATCCGTAACGACTCACCAAACGTATCTAAAGCAGCTTTGGCACTCTCTGCTTCCGAAACTGCCTTCTCCTTGTTCCTGCCGACAGCTTCCTCTTTCTTCTTTATCTCCTCAAGTTCAGCCTCACTAATTGACTTTGGCGGACGTGTTGCAGGTGAAGGATGAATCTTCGAGCCGCAAACGGGACAAGCCTCCCCATCTCTGAGAAGTTCAGCCAGAATACCGGCACGACATCCGTCCAAGATTCTTTCTGCCTGTATTCTCTTGTCGCGCACAGTATCATATATGGCAATTGCTTCAGATGCCGAATTTTGACTTTTCTTTAATGCTTTCGCTTTCTTATCATACTCCGGAATCTGCCTTCCGGTTGCATCCGAAACCTTACAGATAAGTGCGCTCAGAGAATTAAGTTCCGCCGTCTTCTTTGCAAGTTCCGCCGGTCTGTTCTTCAATTCTTTTACGGTCTCTTTAAGAACAGCTATCTCCTTTTTCAGAGCATTCTCTTTGCTCAAAAGAGCCTTCTCTTCCTCAGCAATCTTTTGGGAGGTTTGCGTTAATTCGGTGATTTTCCTGATAACAGCCTCTCTGTCTGCATACTTTTGCTCGTCCTTTACAATCTGGTTAACCTTAATTGAAAGATCCGCTCTCTCAGGTTCTCTCTTCCTGCTCTCATCAAGCTGTATTTCGGACGTCTTTAATACTTCCGTGGCCCTTGCCACTGCTTCTTCTGTCCGTATGCCATCCTGCTCTGCTTCGGCAATTGCACGTGCCTGTCTCCTCCGGTTATCGTATGCAGGCTTAACCTTATTGACTGCTACCTGTTGTTTTGCCAAAACTTTTTCCTTAGATTCAATCTCAGCCCTTCTTGCTTCGAGTTTAGCCTTCTTGGTTTCAAGTTCTGAAAGACGGTTAACAAAATCATTGTTAGTCTTGGCCAAATTGAGTGCCTTTTGCAGGTCTCCCTGTTCCCGCTCGGCCTTTGTCAGTTCAGCTCCGACTTCTTCCGAAGCTGCCAGATCTGCCAGGTCAAGCGCCTCCAGGCAATTAAGCATCTCCGAAATATTCCATGCGCTCTCAGAGCGCGCGGCTCTCACCTGAAGTCCTTCGAGTTCCTCGTACAATACGCTGCCTGCATCTGCCCTTGCGCCACTAAAGAATTGAACAATGCTCTTACCCGCATCTTTGAATCTGCCGAATGCATTGTCCATGCGCTCCTTCAGCTTATACTCAATGTTCTTATAGCCGCCGGTCATAAAGATTGTGCGCAGTATTGCTGTGCGTTCATCTGTTTTTGCATTCAAAAGATCCCAGAATTCTCCCTGGGCAATCATTGCTATCTGCTTAAACTGATTTACATCGATGTGCAGTAGTTCCTCAATTGCCGCCGAAACTTCTCTTATTCCTTCGACCGGAGGCTCGCCCTCGCGGTACAGTGCGGTACTCTCCTTAACATTAATAAAACCTTCTCCGCGAAGCTTTGCGCGTTCGTACTGAGGTGTCCTGTATACATGATACTTCTTCCCCTGATGAGAAAAATAGAAATCTACAAAGCTCTCGGTACTGTCACTTGCATATTCGCTGCGAAGACTCTTTGTATCACGACGGTCACTGCTCGCCCTACCATAGCAGGCGAA
>JAZLIL010000164.1:0-10123 GCA_045617405.1 Lachnospiraceae bacterium
CTCACAGAACGACATGGCTACGATCCGACTTATCCCACATGGGGTAATCGGAGGCAAAGAGCACTCTGTCGGCACCGAAGAAGTCGATGAGCTTTCGTGCTTCATCGGGAGTCAGGCGGAACATGGAGCTCGAGGTGTCGACGTAGATTCTGCGTCCGTCAAGGTAACGTCTTGCGTTATCCAACTCTGAGTAGCCTGCGAAGTGGGCACCGATTACGGTGAGCCTCGGAAAACGATCGAGGACGCGTGCAAGTCTTGCAGCCTTTGAAAATTCGTAGCGGACATCTCCAATGTGGAAGAGGATGGGAATCCTGCCCTCACATGCTTCGTAGATTGGCCACGCTTTCTCGTCATCAATCATGAATTCCTGAAAATCGGGGTGAAGCTTGATTCCCGAAAGACCGCTTGCTATGATTCTGTCGATTTCACGTGCGGGATTTTCATATGACGGGTGCATTGCACCAAAGCCCGTAAAGCGGGAAGTGTTGCCGGATACCGTCCGGATGATGAAGTTGTTGATGCTCTCGACCTGAGTGGGTGTCGTGGCAACGGAGTGGACGAGGAAACGAGAGATGGTGTTTTCAGAATCGGCGGCAAGCAGGGTTGAGACCTTTCCGTCATAGGCGACGGGAATGTTGTAGAAGTTTTCGATGGCTTTTGATGCCTTTGCGGCAATTCTGTCGGGATAGATGTGGCAATGTGTGTCGATAATCATGATGAACTCCGTGAAATATAAAAATCATGACGGCCATGAGGCCGCCATCAGAAAATCAAAATAGCTGAGAATGGGACTTGAACCCACGACCTATTGATTACGAATCAATCGCTCTACCAACTGAGCTATCCCAGCGTTTTGTTTACAACGTCTCTATGATACATATCAGAATCAAAAAAGTCAAGTTATTGGGGGAAGGAAAATGTTAGCTTATTTTATTGTCGGTATCAGTTTCATTTTAACAGCGGTAACATGCCTGTTCTTTATTCAGGTGGAGTCGACTGTGGGGACGATAGCTCTTATTTTCGGCTTCTACATCATGTATAAGATTGCCGTTTCGTTAGTTATTGTACTCATTCTTTTTATCGTATCGTTGTTTGTCGACAAGAAGAAGCCGTGTGACAGATTCCACCGCGGCTACTATTTCATACTGTGCGAAGTAATAAACTGTATCCTGCTGTTTTTGCGCGTGACGTGGGAGATAGAAGGTCTTGAGAAGATTCCGACGGAAGGGAGATTCCTCATTGTGGGAAACCATGTTTCAAATCTCGATCCGATGGGCCTTTATGTTGCTCTTAGAAAGTACGACCTGACTTTTGTTTCAAAGTATGACAATCTGAAGATGCCTCTGGTTGGTGCATTTCTTCATAAGACTTATGCCCTTCCGCTTGAAAAGGATGATGTCAGGCAGAACATGAAGATGATTATCCGTGCATCGGAGTTGATTGCCAACGACGAGGTTTCATTCGGAATTTATCCTGAGGGCCACAGGAATTTAGACGGGATTCTCACGGAATTCAAGGCAGGATCGTTAAAAATCGCAAAGAAGGCGAACGTTCCGATTGTGATTTGCACCGTACAGGGGGCGGGAGATTGCAAAAGGAATTTCCCGCTTAAGCCGACGAAGATAACCTATACGATAGAGGGTGTGATTGATGCCGAAACGGTGAAGGCTCATACAACCCAGGAGCTCACCGAAATGGTCAGGGAGCCGATAGCAAAGCGACTCGGGCAATAGAGGAACAAATGTGCTTGCAAACAACTGTTCGATATGTTATTATGAATTCGAACAAAAGTTTGGAGGCACTTTTTTATGCTTTTTTATACAGGGGACTCAATTGAAGAGAAATTAAGAATTCTGTCTGATGCGGCGAAGTACGATGTGGCCTGTACTTCGAGCGGTGTTTCACGCGGCGGGAGGGAAGGAATGATCGGAAACTCCGCAGCGTGCGGAATCTGCCACAGCTTTTCGGCAGACGGCAGATGTATTTCATTACTGAAGGTACTCTACACAAACGAATGTATTCATGACTGCAGGTACTGCCTTAATCGTGCATCAAACGATGTTCCGAGAGCAAGCTTTGAACCTGACGAGCTTGCAGACCTGACAATCCGCTTTTACAAAAGGAATTACATTGAAGGACTGTTTCTGAGTTCGGGAGTTAAGATCTCACCCGACTACACCATGGAACAGATGAACACGACATTGAAGCTTCTTAGAAATGAGTACAGGTTCAACGGCTACATTCACTGCAAAATTATTCCGGGAGCTGACCCGTATCTCGTTGAGGAAGCGGGATGGCTTGCGGACAGAATCAGCTGCAATCTTGAACTGCCGACTGCTGACGGCTTGAAGGAGCTTGCTCCCGGCAAGACGAGAAAGAAGATTCTCACACCGATCAGGCAGGTTCAGCACGGAATCGCTCAGAGCAGACTTGAGCTTGGAATGAAGGGTGGCAACAGGAGTGCTTATTACTACACACAAAAGAAAGTTAGGGAAAGACAGGAAAGAATCAGTGCAGCATCTGCATCTGTTGAAAAAAGACTGAACGACATCGAAGGGACATCGGGAGGAATGGTAAAAGGGCCGGCCGGCATTGAAGGAACATCGGAAAGCGCCGCTAATAAACCGGCGGGTATTGCAGGAAAACAGGAAAACGCTGCAGAGCTTTCAATGAGTGATGACCGGGATTTGGCAAAAAAGTCTCAGGGACTTCTGCTGAAAAGCAATACCATCGGGCAGGGAAGGGGCTTTGCGGCAGCAGGTCAGAGCACTCAGATGATTATCGGGGCAACGAATGAGAGCGACTACCAGATTCTTCGTGTTACGGAAGGTCTCTACCGGAACTTCGATCTCAAGCGTGTTTTCTTTTCTGCATTCATCAATCTCGGAACGGATTCAAGGCTTCCGGTGCTTCCGGGCGGACCGCCGCTTCTTCGTGAGCATCGTCTCTACCAGGCTGATTTTCTTATGCGTTACTACGGCTTTGAGTCGACGGAGCTTCTTAACGAGAAACGTCCCAATTTTGATGACAGGATTGATCCGAAGTGTTTCTGGGCACTTGAGAATCTTGACAGGTTTCCGGTAGAAGTTACGTCGGCAGATTATCTGACGCTTTTGCGCGTTCCGGGAATCGGTCCGACTTCGGCAAGAAGGATTGTTTCAATGCGCCGAAGCTGCAGACTTGATTTTGATGTACTGAAAAAGATGGGCGTTGTCCTGAAAAGAGCCGTTTATTTCATTACCTGTAACGGGAAAATGCAGTACAGTCTGGAACTTAGGCGTGAATCAATTCTTGACGGGCTTACGGCGGCCGATTCAAGGAACAGGTTTAAGATTACCGACAAAACAGTCTACAGGCAGCTGAACCTGTTTGATGATTTCAAAATTGCTAATTAGGGGTGATTTAGTATGGTCACAGTTCTTGAATGTGAGCCGACGCTTGAGGGGATGCTCTCGGCAATCTGTGAAGCCTGGACAAGGGCGAGGGTATGCGGCCACGATGCGCTCAGGATCGGACTTCATGCCGATGGGGAGTGGGAGCCCGAACTCTTCTGCGATCACGAGATTATTGAAACGGATTTTGACAGGGCAGGGAAGCTTGCAAAGAGCATTGTGAGGAGAATAAGCCTTTCGACTTTTGAAACGGTAAAGTATCTGTCGCTTTGCGAGGACGGGGAAAGAGGAGATCTCATTTACAGGTTTTTAATCAGAGCTTTTAAGTATGGTCCGACTGTCATCAACAGACTGGAGGACCCTGTGATTTCCCGCGTTTTCAAAACACAGCGCGCCTTTCTGAACGAAGCGCATTATCACAATGAATTCATAAGATTTGAAGAGACTTCCGAGGGAATTCTTCTTGCGAGGATAGAGCCGAAGGGGAATGTTCTTCCTGTAATCATGCCGCATTTTGCAGACAGGTTTCCGGATGAGCGTCTGATGATCATCGATGTGGGGAAAAACATTGCGGCAGCAAAGATGCCCGGAGAGCCGTATATCTTCTTTGAAATGACGCCGGAGGAGGTACGTGCGGCGGATTTGGCACATGAAGCCGATGAATTCTGTGCAAATCTTTGGAGAACCTATTTCAATACGGTTGCAATAAAGGAGCGTGTCAATTACAATTTGCAGAGGAACATGCTTCGTTTGCGCTACCGTAAGCATCTGACAGAGTTTATAAAAGGACAAGAGAACCCACTGCCTTAAGGGGGAGGGCGTTCTTGCACGAGGTGCGGGGTTTCAAGCCCCGTACCCCGTAAGGCACGAAGTGCCGCTTTTATATGAGCAGGCAGTGAAGCGGATTGTGAATAGCATTGACACGAGCAGGCAGCGAAGCGGATTGCGAATAGCATTGACACGAGCAGGCAGCGAAGCGGATTGCGAATGTGAATCCCCATGAAGGCGGAAATGTGGAGGGAATCTATGGAGATTGAGCGGAAATATCTTGTGGCGAGACTGCCCGAAGGACTTGACGGCTGCGTGGCTTTGAAGATTGAGCAGGGCTATTTGAACAAAAGACCCACGCTTCGAATCAGAAAGAGCAACGACAGCTATTACTTTACATACAAGGGAGAACCTCAAAAGGACATGGCGCGAACCGATGTGTGCGTTCACGAAGAACTTGAAGCACCGCTGACAAAGGAGGCTTTTGAACATCTCAAAGAAAAGTGCGATGATCACATTATCTGTAAAACCCGCTATTTAATTCCTCTTGAAAACGGTCTGAGGGCGGAGCTTGACATTTTTCAAGGAAGACTTGAGGGTCTTCGTCTTGTCGAAGTGGAGTTCCCGGATTTTGAATCGGCCGATTCGTTTGTTAAACCGGACTGGTTCGGTGATGACGTTTCGTCCGACAAAAAATACACAAACGCCAATCTCTCACTTTGTTAACGGTGTTAACTTTTTCTTGCGCAAGTATTGAAACCTCAAATGGATTATGATAGAGTGTCTGTGATAAGGAGGAGAAAAACATGTCTGAATATTTTGCTATTTCAACCGAAACAACTGCAGATCTTCCCGAGAGCTTTATCAGTGAGAACGGCCTTTACGTTCAGCCCCTGTTCTACTTCTTTGACGGGGAAACCTTCGGAGGCGAAAAGAAATTGAGCGGAGAAGATTTTTATGCAAGGATGCGTGCAGGTGAGATGCCTACAACTTCTGCTTCCGCGCTTGCTGATATAGTAAATGATTTTACGGATGCGGCAAAGAAGAACATTCCTGTGCTTCATCTTGCATTTTCTTCTGGTCTGTCATCCACCTACAACAATGCGAATCTGGCAAAGAACCAGGTCCTTGAGGACTATCCCGATGCAAGGATTATCGTCATCGACACACTTGCCGCATCGATGGGTCAGGGACTTCTTGTATGGTATGCCGTAAAACTCAGAAGAGAAGGAAAGACGATTGATGAAACAGCTGAGTGGATTGAGGAGAACAAGGTAAAGCTTTGCCATGAGTTTACAGTTGACGATCTTTTTAATCTTCACAGAGGCGGACGCGTTTCAAAGGCTAAGGCTGTTGTCGGGACACTGATTAATGTCAAGCCGATGCTTCATATCGACTTTGAAGGCCATCTTATTCCCGTAAACAACGTCAGGGGCAGAAAGAAAGCCCTTCTTACCCTTGTTAACACAATGGAAGAGCATCTCGGCGGCTTAGAAAACGAAATGATCTTCATCAGCCATTGCGATGATGCTGAAGCGGCAGAATTTGTTAAGGAGCAGGTTATTAAGCGTTTTAGCCCCTGTGATGTCATGATTAACATGATTTCACCTACAATCGGTGCTCATTCGGGTCCCGGTACCGTTGCACTGTTCTATCTTGGAAACAACAGGTAAATCATTTTCCGCTTTTCCGGAAAGTAAGCGGAAGATAATCTTCTGCTTTTTCCGGAGGTAATCGGATAAATGCTCTTACGCTCTTTCGAAAAGTATTCGTAAAACGTTGCTCTTGCGTTTTTCATAGTTTCGTGTCATACTCAAGTTTGTTGCAGTTAATTTGAAAAACGAGGAGTATCGTCATGGGAGTATCATATTTCCCGGAAGGGTATAAGAGTTTTCTTGATGTTAAAGAGACCCAGTTTGCCATCAAGAACATAAAGGATCATTTTGAAAGACAGCTTGCCAAGAAGCTGAATCTCTGCAGAGTTTCTGCGCCTATCTTTGTCACACCGGAATCAGGTCTTAATGACAACTTAAACGGCGTTGAGCGTCCCGTTAAGTTTGACATAAAGGATATGGACGGTCAGGAGGTGGAAATTGTTCATTCACTCGCGAAGTGGAAGAGAATGGCGCTTCGTGATTACGGATTCCATTACGGCGAAGGTCTCTACACCGATATGACGGCTATCAGAAGGGATGAAGAGCTTGACAATCTTCATTCGGTCTACGTTGATCAGTGGGACTGGGAAAAGATCATCAAAAAGGATGAGAGGAACATTGATACTTTGAAGACTGTTGTCAGATGTGTCTATCAGGCGCTCTATGAGACAGAGCATTTCATCTGTGACAAGTACCCCTACATCGAGCAGATTCTTCCGGAGGATATCTCGTTTATCACAACACAGGAGCTTGAAGATCTCTGGCCCGAGTGTTCACCCAAAGAAAGAGAAAACAGAATCGTCAGGCGTGAGAAGGCTGTCTTTATCATGAAGATCGGCGACAGGCTTGCTTCGGGCGAACGTCACGACGGAAGGGCTCCGGACTACGACGACTGGGAACTCAACGGTGACATTCTTGTCTATTACCCTGTACTTGATATTGCACTTGAACTCTCTTCTATGGGAATCAGGGTTGATGAGGATTCCATTCTGTCGCAGCTTAAGAAGGCTGACTGCATGGAAAGGGCAGAGCTTTCATTCCAGAAGGCGGTCATCAACAAGGAGCTTCCCTACACAATCGGCGGTGGAATCGGACAGTCGAGAATCTGTATGTTCTTCCTCAGAAAGTGTCACATCGGTGAGGTTCAGTCTACAGTCTGGCCTTCGCTGACAAGAAAGCTTGCAAAGGAAAAGGGAGTATCGCTTCTGTAGAGTGTTTAGGCAGAATGCTGCTTTGCAGGATATTTCCTGCGGTATCTAACTGAATGGTTTTGGAGGATTTGTTTTGGAAAAAGGAAAGGGCGCACTTAAGACAGTAATAGCACTTGCGGTTATCGGACTTTGTTTCTTCGTTGCATGCGTGGGAATGGGTGAAAAAAGGACAGGTGCATTTGAGAATATAAGACTCGGACTCGATCTCGCCGGCGGTGTCAGCATCACCTATCAGGTTGTTGACAAGGAAGCGACAAAGGCTGAAATCGACGATACGGTTTACAAGATGCAAAGACGTGCAGACAGCTACTCGGCAGAGTCGGTCGTTTACCTTGAAGGTGACGACAGAATCGGTGTCGATGTTCCCGATGTTCAGAATGCCGAAGAGGTTCTTGAAAGACTTGGAAATGCAGGCACCATTTACTTCATTCCCGGAAAGTCGGCGGCAGGAAATGTTAACATCGGGGTAGGTGTTTCAGAAGACGGTGAAAGAAAATTCGTCCTTGCAAGACCGATGGAGGACATCATTGCAGACGATGAGGTCATTCTCGACGGTTCATGCATTACAGGTGCCGAAGCCGGCCTCAGCGGCGACCAGATTAAGAAGGATTACATTGTCGAGCTGAAACTCAATGACAAAGGTATTTCGAAGTTTTCGGAAGCTACAGGGTGGGCAAGCCGGTATTACGACGGTTCGGGAAGAAACCTTGAGAACCTGATTGCCATTGTTTATGACAGCGAAGTAATCAGTGCGCCTATGGTTTCAACGGTAATTGACGGAAACGTGGCCTCAATCACGGGACAGGGAACTCTTGAAGAGGCTGAGAGTCTTGCAACGACAATCCGTGTCGGTGCGCTTCCTCTCGAACTTTCCGTTCTGCGATACAAGATTGTCGGTGCGAAGCTTGGTGCCGAAGCACTTAACACGAGTCTTCTCGCAGGCATTATCGGTTTTGCGATTGTGGCTCTTTTCATGATTGTTATCTACAGACTTCCCGGTTTTGCATCAGCTCTCGCACTTTTCATGTACGTTGCACTTGTTGCGATAGCTATAAGCGGTTTCGAAATTACGCTGACACTTCCCGGTATTGCGGGCGTTATCCTCTCAGTCGGTATGGCGGTTGATGCGAACGTAGTCATCTTCACAAGAATAAAGGAAGAGCTGGCTCTTGAAGTCAGTGTCGCCGAGGCGATAAAGACAGGATTCAAGAAAGCACTCACAGCCATTATCGACGGAAATGTCACAACGCTTCTTGCAGCAGGTGTTCTGTTCTTCATGGGTTCGGGTACGGTAAAGAGCTTTGCACAGACGCTTGCTATCGGTATTGTCATTTCCATGTTTACGGCACTTACCGTTACAAGATTTATTGTAAAGGCGTTCTACCAGCTTACGGGTGAGAATGTTAAGCTCTACGGTATCAAGAAACCCGGCAGGAAATTTGATTATGTCTCTTTCTTTAAGAAAGGCATTTTGATTTCGGGAACTGTTATTCTGATCGGCGTTGTTTTCCTGTTCATCAATAAGGGAACTGCGGGGGAATTCTTCAGCTACAGTCTTGATTTCAGACCCGGTACATCTTATGAGGTGACCTTCGATGAGATTCCCGGGGGAATCCAGACAAAGACGGAGGAGCTCTATCAAAAGGTTCTCGGTACTACCGCTGAGGTTGCGATAGCAAGCGATACAGGGACTGTCATTGCAAAGAGCCGTGAGCTTTCGACCGAGGAGCAGGCACTGATTAAGGCTGCAATGGTAGAGGAGCTTAACGTAAAGCCTGAGAATGTGATGACACAGAGCATCAGCGCCACGATAAGTGACGAGATGAAGCGTGATGCGCTCATCGCCGTGTGCGTTGCAACAGCGATAATGCTCATTTATATCTGGATCAGATTCAGTCATTTCACATTTGCAGTAAGCGCAATCCTTGCACTTATTCACGATGTTCTGATAGTTGCACTTCTTTATGCTATATTTAAGAATGTGCTTCCCGTCGGAACAAACTTTATCGCCTGCCTTCTGACAATAGTAGGTTACTCGATTAATGCGACGATTATTATTTTCGACCGTATCAGGGAGAACATGAAGGAGCTTCAGAGCGGACCGAAGATCGGTTACAAGGCAAAGAGGCGTGCACCTCTTTCGCCCGAAAGGATTATGGAAGTTGTCAACGCAAGTATTTCGGAGACATTTACCAGATCGCTCAATACATCGTTAACAACCTTCATTATGGTATTTTTCCTTGCAATTCTCGGTGTGAGCTCGGTAAGGGAGTTCGCGATACCTCTGATGGCAGGTATCGTATTCGGAGGTTTTTCATCAGTCTGCATCACCGGTCCGCTCTGGTATTACCTTGGCGGCAGGAAGGGAATTGAAGAAGACGAAGAGGATAGCATGCCGTGATAATTTTGGCGGGGACAGTTTGGGGACAGCGGTCATTTCCTTCTTTGCAGATGAAAAATCGACTATGTTTGCTGTCTGTCCGGGAACGGGATCGGGCGTTTCGGCCTCTTCCAAAAGCAAATACTGCTTTCTTTTTCAACCTGGACAAATATAGTATTGTTGGCGATCAGATGATTTAGAAACTCATTCATAAGCACAGTTTCAAAAACCGTAAACCGGACGTAAGGATATTTGTTCCGGATATCATTCATTACCCCCAGAGCATCCCCGGAGTAATCGGGTCGGTAATCCATCTTCAAAATGCCATCTGACAGGCTATAGGTATCATATCCCTGACGGATCAGCTGCCCATCATTCACAAGACTGCCGAGAATCCAGTTATAAGTACCATCCGACAAATCTGCTTTTAAGTTTCTAAGCATGCCAACAAGCTCTTTGCGTGAATAAACGTCTTTTTCCGTAAAGTCATCAACTAAAGCTTCATACCACTGCATTATACGACCTCCTTTGGTTCAATAGTCGTCATAAACAGCATCGATTTGCCGATGTATGGCGGTATATCTCTTTCCCCAAGGAATCGCATTCAAAATCGAAAAAACGGACGATACAATATATTGTGTAATCGAGTTTAACGTGTGCGTTTTTAATGTTTTATCAAAAACGCACACGTTAAACTTGATTGTTGAATCTGGTTTT
>JAZLIL010000165.1:0-17443 GCA_045617405.1 Lachnospiraceae bacterium
AGTCAACGCCTACGTTGTAGGGATTCTCCTGGATAAATTTCTTCCACCATGCCTTCTTAACATTGTTCTTCAGTTCGACACCAAGATTGCCGTAATCCCAGGTATTTGCAAGTCCGCCGTAGATCTCGCTGCCCGGATATACAAAGCCTCTTGCCTTTGCCAGTGCGACAATCTTATCCATGGTCTTTTCCATTTCAGATACCTCCTATATATATGATATATCATTAGTTTTTGTGAACATAATATTCGGCGTAATTATAAATTCTGTTTTCTGTTTTGTCAAGAAGCGCCTTATCCGCTTTTCGCTGTGCACCCATCCCGTCATGCTACTCCGTCGTGGCATTTGCCCCGAAGCGCCTTATCCGCTTTTCGCTTCACAGCAGTTCTTCAATGGTTTTTCTCCCCGTCAGTTTTTTATCGACATGACGATCCGTGTAGTCGGCCATGATGCGCGAAAACTCGGCAATAAGCTCATCCTTGAGGGAAAATGTGTAAAGGCTCTTTATATCCCGGGACTGTGCAAACTGCATTCCGTAGAGAAGAGACGGATTGACCGGTGTCACATGAAGCGAATCCTCTTTTGCGGCGCACTCGCTGCAAAGCATTCCGCCGCGTCTCGCGTCAAAGTGCGTAAGTTCATTTTTCTTTCCGCACACGATACATGATGACATCATCGGACCTTCGCCGGCAGCAGTGATTGCCCGGAGTTCAAAAACAGAGCGGATAAGTCTGTTCGGAACGGTCTTTCGTTCGAGGGCCTTCATGCTCTGAAACAAAAGCTTCAGAATCTCTGGCTCCGGCGCGTTTTCCGCACACAGAGCCTCCGTGAGCTCGCACAGATACATTCCGTAATACATCCCCTCCAGATCATCGCGAAGTCCGACAAAGTACACCGCTTTTTCAGCGGATATCACGTTGTAGGCGGTCCGCCCCTCGTAGAGTTCGAACGTAGCAAAAGTAAAGGGCTGAGAAGCGGCAAGCAGTGCGCTTCCCTGCCTTCTGGCTCCTTTTGCGAAGGCCGTGATTCGTCCCTTTTCCTTTGTCAGAATCGCAAGCCTTCTGTCGTATTCGCCCTGTGGTACGGAATAAATCACCATTCCCATTACAGTAACAGTCTGCATATCAAGTACCTGCAAGCATTTCACTGCTCTTCATCCGTGAAGCCGTAACCCGTTCCAAAAATCCCGGTCTTAGCGATCAACTGCTGCACAGCCGTTAGGCAGCAAGCCATGTCTCAAATCCGCGCCTTGGCGGTCTACTGCTCTTCATCCGTGAAGCCGTAATTTTTAATAAGGAAATCGGAATCGCGCCAGTCCTTCTTTACTTTTACAAAGAGCTTAAGATTGATTCTGAAACCTAAAAGCGACTCAATCTCGTGACGGGCCTGCGTACCGATCTTTTTGATCATCGCGCCTTGTTTTCCGATAATGATGCCCTTGTGGGAATCGCGTTCGCAGACGATTGTTGCATCGATGTCGAAAAATCCGCCACCCGGGCGCTCCTTCATACGCTCAATGCCGACAGCAACACCGTGGGGAATCTCGTCATCAAGAAGACGAAGTGCCTTCTCACGGATAAGTTCCGCCACTATCTGCCTCTCCGGCTGATCTGTGATTTCGTCCTCATCGTAGTACATTGGGCCTTCCTCAAGGTACTTGAAAATCACATCAATCAACCCTGACGTACCGGTACCCTTCAGTGCCGACAGCGGAACTATCTCAGCAAACCCGTATTTATCCTTGTAGGCTACGATTGCCTCTGCCACCTTTTCAGGGTCTACGGTATCTGTCTTATTAATTACCAGCACGACAGGAGTCTTTACGTTCTCAAGTTTTTCCAGGATGTGACGTTCACCGGCGCCAATAAAAACAGTCGGTTCAACAAGCCACAGTATGAGATCAACCTCCGAAAGAGTACCCTCTGCCGCCTCAACCATATACTCTCCGAGCTTGTTCTTGGCTTTGTGAATGCCCGGTGTGTCGATGAACACGACCTGCCCGCGCTCCTCCGTAAGGATGGTCCGAATCCTCGTCCTCGTGGTCTGAGGTTTGCGCGAGGTAATTGCAATCTTCTGCCCGATAAGGTGATTCATAAGGGTAGACTTTCCGACATTCGGTCTGCCGATTATCGTAACGAATCCTGATTTAAAACTGTTATTCATCATTCAATTCCTTCTTCGCCGTTTCCGGCCTGCAAAAACTCACTCACATCAGGTCCTGCATGAAAATTGATCCGCACTCTGTCATCAATTACTCACATCAGGTCCTGCATGTAAATTGAGCCGCACTCTGTCATCAATTACTCACATCCGGCCCTGCATGAAAATCGATCCGCACTCTGTCATCAATTACTCACATCAGGTTCTGCTTGTAAATTGATCCGCACTCTGTCATCACTCACTCACATCCGGCCTTTTCGCACATTAATCTGCAAATTGCCGTCTCTTACTTTTCTTTGCTGATTCCCGTGAGCTTTCTGACATTCATAAACAAACCACGGTTCTCTTCTATCTTATCTTCCGAGCCTGCTACGCAGAAGCTTCCCGAATTAACGATTGCTTCAATAATCCCGGCAAGTGCATTTATATCATCTGCAGTTGTCCCGATGAGTTCCTCCCGCTCCTTCGCAATCATTTCATATGTTCTGCCCACAAGATAATTATTCATGCTGTAGGCACACTTTGCACTCGGGGACTTCGGAGTATCAAGCGCTCCGATTGCTCCGATGACATAATTCGACATTTCCTTTTCGCTTGCCGTAAAGTTTCTCACAAACGAAACAGCCTTCTGATAAACATCAAATGTCTCCTTGAGCTTCGGATCGCGGAATGAGTAGAAAAATCCCGAACCTTCTGCCGGCGAAACGCCAAAGCCCGTTCCGTATGCTCCACCGAGAACTCTTATGTTGTTCCAGAGATACTCGCATCCCATGATATTCTTAAGAACAAGGAGGCTTCCTGTGTACTCGTAGCCGGCGTCAAAGAAATTACCGGCCGAAACGACGTACTGCACCTGACCGGGCATCTTGAAGCCCTCGTTTTTGCGTACCGGCTCAACAGTCGTGCATGTTTCAAAATCACCGTCTACGCTTGCGCGCGAAGGCTGAAGCTTTGCAGAAAACGCACGGATTGCCTTCTCGTAATCTTCGTAGGCGCCGGGCTCGCATCCAAGACTCACAGTCAGCGACTCCCTGCAAAACATCATCGAATACGTCTTCTGAAGTTTTGAAAGGAATTCCTCCTCGCGGTTGTCGTAATCATTGTAGAGTGTATCAATAAAATCATTGAACGCAATGCCTCCGATTAAGTCACTGACATATGAAGAACGTGAGAAATAGGACGAGGCCCTGTTAATTGCCAGTCCTACCGTAGCATTGTTCACTGCACTGTCAAACTGCGACCGGATCATTGTCACAAGCTCGCGTATTCTCTTTGTATCATTGAATTTCGATCCGAACAGCTCCTCTGCCGCAAGTTCGAGCATTCTCTCCGTGTTGGCGTAGAAGCTCTTCGCCATGAAGCTGAAGCAGACAGCGGGCTCTTCGGGATTATCAAAGCTCTGGCTTACAAAAACATGACTGATAAACCCACCGGTGCTGATTCCTATCTCATCACCAAGTTCCCTGTAGCTGTACCATTCCGTATCCACCTCGCCTAACATTCTCGCAATAATCTGCGCATAGGGAAGAAGCTCGAGCGGTAAGCTGCTTAAATCAAAATAGGTGCAAAAATAACCGATACCGTTTGTCTCGACATCATGGTAAACCACCTTCACATCATCAATCAGACGTTCTTCGTTTACTAACGGCTCTGCCTCGCGCTTCAGGTCATCTCTTGTGAGATAAGGAAGCGTGTCAAGCTCCTCGGGAGTTGACGGCGTGGACTGATAGAGCTTCAATGCCTTTGTTTCGGCTACAAGAGAGGCAACTTCCTCTTCCGAAAGAGCTGCCTTCCTCTCTGCGAGCTCTTTTGCAAGCCTTGCCTCGCTCTCTGTGTTCATTCCGGGCTTCGGTGTCAGAACAAACACAAGCTCATGCTCAGATTCAAGCAAGTACTTTCTGATGAAATCTTCAAAATAACCGCTGTCAAGCTTTGTGCGAAGCTCTTCATATTGCTCCTTGAGCTTGCAGTAATCAAACACTGCCGTATCGTCATAGAGCCAGCTTGAGAGCATTGAGAGTCCGAGGATCAGTCCCTTCGGATAACGTCCCGAATCTCCCTCTATGTAATTGAATTCCATCTTATTGAGAGCTGCAAGAAGCGACTTTCTGTTGAGTCCCTTTTCAACCTGCTCGCGAAGGACATTCCTGATGCACTCAACAAATGCCTCCTGCTTTTCAGGCTCAGTGTTGTTTGCAGTGATTGTAATGTAGGGCTGTCTCAGCTCATCCTCGTAGGAGCAGTCGATGTCCTGGCCGATTCCCGCCTTGATAAGCGCTTCCTTAACAGGCGCACCCGGTGAGTTGCAAAGAACCTTGTTAAGAAGCTTTGCTGTGATCATCGTCTTTGTGTCACCGGAATCTCCGACAGACACATTCCAGCTCAGATACGACTTTTCCGACGTGTCCTCACCCTCTGCAACAGGGTACTCTCTTTTTACGACGATGCTTCCCACGGGCTTCTGAAGAGGAATTGACGAATCAATTTCGAGTTTTTCATATTTCCCGAGATATTTCTCATCGAGCATCGTAAGGTACTCCTCGATGTCCATGTTTCCGTAAAGGTAAACATAGCTGTTCGACGGGTGATAATAGCGTCTGTGAAAATCAAGATAGTTTTCATAGGTCAGAGACGGAATGTCATCGGGATAACCGCCCGACTCGTTCGCATAGGGTGTGTCGGGGTAGAGGCTTCCGAAAATTCCGCGCTCGAGATAGGCCTCCGGTGACGAGTAGGCGCCCTTCATCTCGCTGTAGACAATGCCGTTGATTGTCAGCGCGCCCTCCGGCTTATCAAGTTCGTAATGCCATCCCTCCTGTTTAAAAATCTCCTCGTACCTGTAGATGTTCGGATTAAATACCGCATCGAGATAGACATCTACAAGATTCGAAAAGTCCTTGTCGTTGCAGCTCGCAACGGGATAGACAGTCTTGTCGGGATAGGTCATTGCATTAAGAAATGTATTTAATGATGATTTTGCAAGTGAAATGAACGGATCCTTGACAGGGTACTTCTCAGATCCGCAAAGAACAGTATGCTCGATAATGTGAGCTACTCCCGTGTTGTCGGCAGGAGGGGTTCGAAAGCCGATTGCAAAGACTTTATTGTCATCCGAAGATGAGATTACTGCAATACGTGCCCCCGAGCGATTGTGTCTGAAGACAAGACCAAGTCCCCCGACGTCACCGAGCCACTCCTCATTGACAAGGGTGTAAGCCTCAAGCTCCGAAAGTTCATTAGAATTCTTAATTATTCTGCTCATCAAAATCCTCCGCTAATCAATAGATACCTGATTATATCATTTTGAGCAGCCAAATACAATGCATGTTGCCTCCCAATCCTTAACCGAAAACCGACTGTCGGAAGTGAAAACCTTGTATATCTGTATTCTCCGGATTTTTACACGAATTAAGGTATTCGAATTGACAATTTGTGAGTTATATGATAAATTCAGAGTAGTCGGGAATTGTACCGGCATGGATTATTTTTTTTATTATTTATGGAGGATTCTATGAAAAAAGGTACGGTTAAGTGGTTCAACGCTAAGAAGGGTTTTGGATTCATCTGTGACGAAGACGGAAACGACGTATTCGTTCATTTCTCAGCACTCATCATGGACGGCTTCAAGGTTCTTGAAGAGGGCGAGAAGGTTGAATTCGACGTTGTAGAAGGCGAAAAGGGACCTCAGGCAGCCAACGTAAAGAAGGCTTGATAGTTTAGCCACGGCTGATTTGATTTATACGTGCGGATTTTTCTGAACATATAGTTAGATAAGTTGAGTAGCATAAACTAAAAAACAGCACCGCGGATGCGGTGCTGTTTTTCGTCATGTCAATAATTTCTTCAAACTCCGGTTTCTTAGAACGCTGAAAATTTTACTTCCACGCTTTCTGACATCTTCTATTTCCTGCCACGCTTTCTGACATCTTCTGTCCTTATTTCCGGTTTTTCTACTCTCCGTCGGTTCCGATGCTTTCCTCGTAGGTTTTCGAATAATTGTCGAAAATGTAGTTAAAAACAGGGGCAAGTCCGACGATTTCACAACCATAGGCGAATCCGGAAAACTTGTTCTCCTCCTTGCGGACAATCTTTACGATGCAGAAGAACTTTGAATCCTCGTCACCGAGTGTTATCGTCGCGTTGAAGTAAAACCCGATCGGGAGGTTACTCTCCGAGAAGAATCCGATTCCACCCTTTGAAATATCAAAAATCTGAATCGGAGCATTTATGTTTTCAACCTTCTCATTGTCCTGTCTGAAAAGCGATGATACCTCGAGTTTCATGTCTGCCGGGATTCTCTTGTACTTTCTCTTCTCCTGCATAAGCACCTCCATAGGTAAATACTGCATCAATTATAAATCTCTTTTTTGAAAAATACAAGAGATTGTTTGTACCCCGACGACAAAACATGTTCTTTTCACAACAAAAAGTCCATGCTTTGCAAATTTACAGACAATTATATCTTACTCTCGTGAACCCCGGGCTAATCCGTTCTCCGCATTACGCCATCTGACTAGACGCTTCGGACTCTCTCAGCATTAAAACTCCTTGACTTCTTTCAGCTTTAATACTTCTCGACTTCCTTCAGCTTTATGGCTCTTTTGCCTCTTTCATCTTGATAACCCTTCGTCTTCTATCTCATGCTTTTTTCGTTCTGACCTTACCCTGCCAGCTTCCTCTGTAGAAGAGAATCAGCATCGGGAAAAGTTCAAGTCTTCCTGCGAGCATGTCAAACATGAGAACAATCTTTGAAAGAATCGAATACGATCCGAAATTTCCCGCAGGTCCGACAACCTCAAGTCCGGGACCGATGTTGTTAAGTGTGGCAATTACCGCTGTCATGTTTGTTGTAAATGAGAAATTGTCCACCGAAATGATAATCACCGACATAATCAGGATAAACACGTATACCACGAAGAAAACATTTGTCTGTCTGATGACCTCCTCGGATACGATTGCACCATCCATGTGAATCTTCTTGACTGCACGCGGATGAATCAGCATCTGTATCTCACGCTTGACTGACTTTAACGCCATCAGGAGCCGGCTGACCTTCACGCCGCCGCCCGTACTGCCGGCACATGCGCCTGAAAACATTAGAAAGACGATAATAGTCTTTGAAAACGACGGCCACAGATTGAAATCCGTTGTTGAATAGCCGGTCGTTGTAATAATCGAACCTACCGTAAACGCAGCATGTCTGAATGTTTCCTCGACAGTACCGTACAATCCGAGACAGTTTACGGTAATACCGGCAATCGCAAGAACAATGATGATGAAGTAGAATTTCACCTCTGAAAGCTTCAGGACATCCTTAAACCTTTTCCTGATAATCAGAAAGTATGCAGCGTAATTGACACCGCTTAAGATCATGAAAATCGTAATGATGTACTGCTGTGCCGCAGTGTAATCGGCAAGTCCCGAATTTCTGATTGCAAATCCACCGGTGCCGGTCGTTCCGAAGCTGAGTGTCAGCGCATCAAAAACAGGCATCTTAAAGATGATGAGCAAAACGATTTCCACTGCAGTAATAACGATGTAGATTCCGTAGAGAATCTTCGCCGTGTCCTTAACCTTCGGGACAAACTTGTCAACCGACGGCCCGGGGCTCTCGGCCTTCATGAGATTCATTGTGTGACCGCCAAAAAGCGGAAGGATAGCCATAATAAAGACAAACACACCCATTCCGCCGACCCAGTGTGAAAAGCTTCGCCACATGAGTGCCGCATGACTCAGTGGTTCCACCTCAGAGAGGATGCTTGCTCCGGTCGTCGTAAGACCGGAAATAATCTCAAAGAGCGCATCGACGTAGTTCGGTATGTCGCCTGAGATAACAAAGGGTGCAGCTCCGAAAGCACTCATGATAATCCATCCGAGTGCAACGACAAAAAAGCCTTCACGAAGGTAGAGTGTGGAACTCCTCGGTTTCTTAATGACAAGGATCCGCCCGACAATCAGACATGCCGCCGCCGTAATCAGGAAAGCCTCGGCTGCCCCGCCTTCCCTGTACACAAGTCCCGTTATCATTGGAACACACAGGAAAAGGCTCTCAAACTGCAGAATCCAGCCTATTATATAAAAAATCAGATGAAAATTCATAATCCCTCCAAATCAGGCATCAATGATGTCATCGATGTCGTAGAGACGTCCGTTTGTCTCAACAACCACCACTCTGTCGCCTGCCCTGATTTCATCAAGTCCGCCGGGAATGATGACCTGATTTCCGCGGCTGATGCAGCAGATGATGGTATTGTGCTTTCTCCTCATCTGTCCGAGGGGGATTCCGATTACCTTTGCCCCCTCATGAACAACAAAACCAAGTGCCTCTGCCTTTCCGTCAGCGAGTTTTCTGAGCATTTCAATGTTGTTGCCCATCGTGTCCGCCATTGACCTGACACTTCTAATGATGATGTCGGTCACAATCCTGTTCGGGTAGATTATTGTATCGAGGTCGAGCTTTGAAATAACCTCGTTGAAATTAAACCTGTTGACCTTTGTTACGGTCTTGATAACATCGCGCTCTCTTGCAAAAAGCGAAAGCATGATGTTCTCTTCGTCGATGTTCGTGAGCGCCGCAAAGCCGTTTACCGCATCGATACCCTCTTCCGTGAGCATAGTCTTATCAGTTCCGTCACCGCAGATGATGTCCGCTTCGGGAAGAAGCTCACAAAGCTTCTCGCATTTACCCTTGTCGCGTTCGATAATCCTCACCCTGATTCCGGCGTTAACAAGCTTCTTCGCAAGGTAGTACCCGATTCTTCCGCCGCCGACAATCATGGTGTCCGTCACACGCTTTCGCTCGGGATCGCACTTGCGCAGGAAGGCGTCCACCTCGCCGGGTGTTCCGGCGACGGAAATGATGTCATTTACCTCAATCGTGGAATCACCGTCGGGGATAAAGACCTCGTCTCCCCTCTTGATAAGGCTCAAAAGGATGTTATTTTTAAACTTGGGCTTCATATCCCTAAGCTTCATCCCGACAAGTGCAAAATCCTCGGTTACCCGCGTTGACACGAGCTGAACCTTGCCGCTTGCAAAAACATCGATGTTTGTGGCATAAGGGAAACGAAGCACTCTTTCGACCTCGCATGCCGCCGTGTAATCGGGATTCAGGATAATCGCGATATCAAGCTCCTTCATGAAGAAATCCGTCTCGTCAAGATAGACGGGATTCCTCACGCGCGCAACGGTATGGCAGTTTCCGGTCTTCTTTGCAATGACGCAGCAAAGAAGATTCGTCTCATCCGAATCCATTACCGCACAAAGAAGATCTGCCTTCTCAATCCCCGCCTCAAGAAGTGTGTTGTAACTCGAACCGTCGCCGACAATGCCCATTACGTCGCAATTGTCAGTCACCTTTTTAACTGTAAGCGGGTCTCTGTCAACGACCACAATATCATGTTCCTCACTGCTTAACTGCTCAACAATCGCAAATCCGATCTTTCCGCAGCCAACTATGATAATCTGCATATAAACGCCTCCCCAACATCATTCGGAAATCTCACTGCAGTATCCGAGTATACCCTGTGTGATTGCTTCCGCAAGCCTTTCCTTTGCTTCATCAGACTCCATGAATTCTCTGTCAGATTCGTTATCGATAAAGCAGTTCTCCACGATGACACCGACAATCCCCATGTCCGATGAATGACGGCAGATTGCGTAGTAATCCAGCGGCTTTCCCTCGTCATCTTTCATGTCGTTTGAATCCCTCGTCAAAACGCCGCGGTTTTCAAGTCCGAGCCCGCTGATTTTCCCGATGACAGACTCACCAAGCTTGCTTGCCCTGCCGTGAAGCTCCTTCCTGTTTGTCACATAGACATAGGTCCCTCTTGCACTGTGGTCATCGGAAGCATTGAAATGAAGGCTTACAAGCATGTCCGCCTTATTCTCCTTCGCAAATTCGCAGCGCTTTTTCAAGTCATCGGCAAGCTCCTTATCGATTTCGACGTCACGTTCCCTTGTCAAAAGAACCTTCACGTTCTCTGTCTTTGACAGCTTGTCAAAGACGAATTTCGCAAGCTTCAGTGTCTCGTCCTTCTCGACAAGACCGCCGCTTTCCGCACCGCCAAACTTCCCGCCGTGACCCGGATCGATCACCACGGTAAATTCACGTTCAAGCTCGATTTTCACAGGTTCTTCTTCCCGTTCTTCATTTGGTACAACCTCGGGCTTCTTAGCTTCCTCTTCCTGTTTCTTTAATTCTTCCGCCTGTGCCTTCTTGGCCGATTTCTCCTTCCACGATTCAGGCACAGGTTTTCCTGCCTTTGTGCACGACGTCATCATCACAACAGCCGCAAACAAAAGGCAAATCATCATCAGTTTTTTCACTCCGGTCACGCAGACGCATCCCCCTCGGTTACAGTCTGCTTTCCTCCTTTATGTGCGCATTTTGCTTACTAAATCCGCGTTCTTATAAATACATACTTCCACGCTCATTACCTTCATTATACTATTTCCGTCCGACTTTACAACCGGGCTTTTTCAGATGGGGCTTCACCATGCGATCCCTGCCTGTCATATGAATGCTTGGCAGACCATTCCGACGACCGGCCAAAATCCACGGAGCGAAACGTTTCATCTTTCCTCTTGCAATGACGTACAACCTGTACTATACTCTTTTTGAAGTTAAAGCGCGATACACTCACTTATTCGCGCGCCATCAACACTTTGGAGGTTTTCATATGAAAGTACTTGTAACAGGCGGAGCAGGCTACATCGGTTCCCACATCTGCCTTGAACTCTTAAACGCAGGACACGAGGTCGTTGTCATCGACAACCTCAGCAACTCAAGTCTTGTCTCAACAGAGCGGGTAAAGAAGCTCGCAGGGAAAGACTTCAAGGTCTGTGTTTTTGATCTTTGCGACAAAAAGCGCACCCTTGAAACACTAGAAGCTGAGAAATGCGACGCCGTAATCCACATGGCAGGTCTTAAGGCGGTCGGCGAATCAGTCTCTAAGCCTCTTGAGTACTACGAAAACAACCTCAACTCAACCTTCAGCCTGATTGAGGCCATGAAGGCAACAGGATGTAAAAACATCATCTTCTCCTCTTCAGCAACAGTCTACGGAATGCCGGAGAAATGCCCTGTTTCCGAAGAATCTCCTCTGTCAACGCTCAGTCCCTACGGTGCAACAAAGCTCTTCATTGAAAGAATTCTTGAGGACTTCAGAAATGCCAATCCCGATTTTACTGTCGTTGCTCTTCGCTACTTTAACCCGATCGGTGCCCACGAGAGCGGCGAAATCGGTGAGGATCCCGCAGGTATCCCAAACAATCTTGTTCCCTACGTATCGCAGGTTGCAGTCGGCAAGCTCGAATGTTTAAGTGTCTTTGGAAACGATTACCCTACCCCCGACGGCACATGTCTTCGTGACTATATCCATGTTGTCGATCTCGCGCTCGGACACATCGCAGCCCTTAAGAAGTGCGGCGAACCGGGATTTTTCATCTACAACCTCGGCACAGGCAACGGAATCTCCGTTCTCGACATCGTCAACACCTTTGAGAAGGTTTCGGGAGTAAAGCTCAACTACAGAATTGCAAGCCGCCGTGCAGGTGATGCCCCTGCCGTTTTCGCAGATGCATCAAAGGCAGAGCGTGAGCTCTCCTTCAAGACGAAATTCACGCTTGAGGACATGCTTCGAAGTGCCTGGAACTGGCAGCGCAAGAACCCGGACGGCTACCCGGAGGAATAGAACAGGAATATAAAGGGAAGGCGCTCTCACGCCTTCCCTTTCTTCTACAGTTTTGATAAAACAAACGCTGCCTTTTTTCCGACAAGCACTTCACTGTGCTCCTCAAGGAATCCCGGATCAACACTGAACGTTACCCTCTCGCCAAACTCACCTATCTTTGCACAGCATGTCACAAACTGCTTTGCCGAAAGCCTTCCCTTATCGGCTGTAAAGTAAAACTTCCCGTCGCTGCCCTTTAACAGACGGCTCTTCAGCTTTTCCTCATTGACTGCCTCTGCCATTACGCAAACGTCATCAAGAGTCTCAAACCTGAATATTTCCGTTACAAGCTTCGTAATCGACTTTCCGGTTTTTTCATCCTGCCCGATATCAAGTGATGAATCATCAAGACCCGGCTGATCTGCATTATCGGGCTTCAATTCCTTTACTGCATTCAGCATGTTGAGAAAGCTCCTCTCAGGATCGTTCGTCAGAATAATCGACAGTGAATTTTGCGAGAGCGGCACAATCTGCATGGCCACCATCCCGGTCTTCGACTCATAGCCGAATTCCTCATGCGCCTGCTCCAATATCATCTCAAGAACCTCCTGGGTCTTCTCCCTGTTATCAAAGAAATCCTCGAGATGCAGGTCATTTTCACGCAAGTCATCAGCCGTCAGGATACATCTGATTGTATTTTCATTGATCTTCGAAATCTTCATAAAACGCCTTTCGCACCGAATTACACCATAAGCACTTGTGCCCGCCTGCCGGCAAAATCAATCATCCGACGTACTTAAGCACATCCGCAGGTCCCTTCAGAAGTTCCTCCGGGATTGTTCTTTCCAGCGAATACCTTTCATTGAGTCTTTCAATTGCCTCGCCCGACTCCTCGGCGATTGTCCTCCTGAGGCTCACACACTCTGCCTCAAGTGTCTTAATCGATGATGCTGTCGAAGCTGCACCGATCTTGATTACAAGCTTCACAACAATCAGGAGAAGCAGCAGCGCATCTATTCCGACTAGGGCATAGACGGCAATCGTGAGTATCTGATCATCAATCCTGATCATATCAAACAGCCACGACAGATCGACAAACCTGCTGACAATATCAAACCCGAAAACGCGTTCTGCAAACGGGAAGGTGATAATTGTCAGAAGAACAAAGAGCAGCACGGGGAATGCACCGATCTTCGAGTTTCTCGTCGCCTTGCAATACTTCTTCACCTGCTCCTGTCTCAGCGAATCCTTTGCACGAAGACCTGCAATGCTTGAATTCATCCTCTCTGTAAGACCTTCGAAGCAGACACCGTTTCTGATTGCTGAAATAATATCACAGAAATCGCGTCTGTAGGAAGCGGCAGACAACTGGTCAGGACCTGCCGCCTCAAGCTTTCCGCGACAAAGCGATGCAATGTTGGCAAAGTGCTTGTTCTCTTCCTTGGATCCGCATCTTGACGCCATTCTGAAATCATACTCGTCCTCAAGCTTCTCGATGGGAAGCATTGAGAGTTCATCGTCATCAACCACCCTCAAATCAGCCATCAGTCTGCCCCAGTAAGCACTGCTGTTTGTCCTGTCAATGCCGATGGAAGCGCTGAAGCTGTCAAATGCATCCTCAAATCTCCTGACACCTAGCATTTCATATCCCTCGATGATGTACTTCTGATACTCGGGAATATCAACTGCGGGCGCCGCTTCGTGTTCCTCTTCATTCGTTCCGAGAACTTCGCCGATTTCATCGTCACTGTCATCAGTCAAAGCAACACCTGCCGGATTGTCACCCTCCTCAGGCTCTTTCCCGTCCTCACCGGCATCATCATAGTAAATGCTCTGATCCATAAGAACCGGAGCCTCGATAACAAGCTTTGTGTCATCGTCGGCAATGTCCGACTTACCGACCTGAGAAACGGGTGCTGTCTCCTGAGCCTGTTCCTCAGTCATTTCCGAATAGTATCCGTTTTCGTCCGCCTGATAGTTCTGATAGCTTCCGTCCTGGTCATCCGCGTCCTCAAGTGCTGAACCGGTAAACCCGCTTCCGGCTTCATCCCCGGTATCTTCTTCCGAATCAGACTCTGTTTCAAGGAACATCCTGTTAAGTCTCTCGAAACGCTCCTCGCGTGTCTCCGCAGGTTCCCCGGGCTCCTCATCAACATCAAAGGCTCCGTCAGCGAAGCTCTGTCCGAATGAGCTTTCTGCTGCCCTTGCTCCGGCTGCCGACTCGTCAAAGTCATCGTTTCTGAAATCCTCGTCATACGCACCGCCTGCAAATGCCTGAGGTCCTGTACAGCCTGCTGCGCTGTCATCGTAGGCTGAAGCTTCTTCCGCAAAGCTGCTTCCGTAGATCTGAGTGCCGAAGCTTCCGTAGTTTTGCTTATAATACTCTTCGTCACTCAGATACTCTTCCTGCACATCCGTTAATTCTTCTGCCACGTAATCGGGGCTTCCGTACTCAGGACCTGTATAAGGTGTATCAAAAGGAGACTCATAGGGAGCCTCGTAACTCTCTTCCATATAAGCCGGCGTATACTCTTCCTCAGGCTCAGAAACCTCCTTCTGTCCGAAGAACAAGGTATCAGCTGCCACGCCGCCGGTAAAGCCTGCGCTCACGTTTGCTGCCATGCTGTCTGCAAAGCCTGCGCCCGCGCCTGATGCCATGCTGTCTGCAAAGCCTGCTGCCGCACTTTTGCCGGCTGCCATCCGGGCTGCTGCCTTTGCGAAAATGTCCATTGCGCCATGCCCGACATCGATGTCTTTTCCGGCTGTTTCGGGATTGTACCAGCCTGTAAACGGAGCCTCCGCCTTGGCCACTGCGGCACCGGCATCAAACCCGGCCACAAAACTGTCAGCCCTTGCGGATGACTGCACTCCGTACAGCCTTGTCATGTCATTTGCCGTCAGTCCTATTGTCTCTGCTGAAAAAGTCTCGCTTACACCGCCGAAAAGGTTTTCATATTCCCCGGGAATATCAAGATCAATCACCCTCGCACCCCTCATCTCGGGCGGCATTGCGGGCTTGCCGCATCCGCTTAGCAAAATCACGAGATTTCTCGCGGGATGCTTCCTTACAAAGCGTGCGCACTCTCTTCTGATTCTTTCGGCTGCAAGCTGTGAAGGTCTTGTAATTACCACATACATGGTGGTCGCTGTCATGAGCGCGCCGTAAATCAAAGGCGCATAATCCTCCTTTGCAAGACCGACGAAGGACTCCCTCGGATAGAAAACATTCTGTCCCTTTTCAACAGTCAGACGCCTGTACAGATCACCTGCGATCTCCTGGTTGTGGTTCTTTGCACCTGAACGGCTCGAAACTGCGCTGATGTAGGAATCGTAAGGGCGAAGCCTCTCCGCCTCACACTTCAACTCCATCTGGCAGCTGTCGATGTCCATCGCATACTCCACATAGAGTTCACGCTGAGAGATCGGCATGTGTTCGATTGCATTCAGGTAGTTGGGATTTTCATATAAAGAGCCGTCCACAACACGATAGCACATCGGATGGTATCGTCTGAAACGGTCACTGTAGTAGGATACGCAGTAATCGCACAGTACGAGCCCCCAATAGGCCATTGCATCATCGGGATTGTTTGAAATGATCTTTCTGTAAATCTCGGCCGCTCCGCTGAAATCAAGCTTTTCTGCGCGAAGCTTTGCCGCCTCATAAAACAGATCGCTCTGTGCTCCGAAATGAACCTGCTCATTTCCGCATTCAGGACAGACTGCTACTCCGTCATCCTCCATCTGCATAAGCGAATCGCACATAAAACATCTGTAGATCTCTTCTTCCATAACGTCCTCCAACGCATCTTATATAACGTATATCGGGTTTTCACCGATTCTCATCATCACTTTATATAAAAATAAATAGAAACAGTTTTAAAAAACTTCGCAGCGAAGCCTTTCCGCAGTTTTCTTTGTTACTGCCGGCCCCGGCTTCCGAGTTTATCGACATCGCAGAGACTAACAGCATTCCACTACTGCCGGTTCCTGCTTCCGAGCTTATCGACATCGCAGAGACTAACAGCATTCCACTACTGCCGGCCCCTGCTTCCAAGCTTATCGACATCGTAGATGCCTGCAGCATTCCACAACAGCCATCCCGTATATCCGACATCATAGACTGCATCAATCTGACTGCAGACCTGATCGCTGCCGTAGGTGATGTGACCTTTTACCCATGTTGCAGTAAAATCCTGCAGCCACGGCCGAACAATGGCCTTGTTATCAGAGACATCTATCATGCTGAGTGCTTTTCTCGAATCCTGCATTGCACTGTAAATCAGCTCATAGGGATGTGCATCGGGTACGTCGAGATTGTAATAGCCGGCACCGTAGTGTGACGGATAAACCATCGGGCAGATGTAATCGAGATACATTGACATGTACTTATAGCTCTGTCCGACTATTGATGCATCGACAGTACTTGATATGATTGCACCGTAAACATCGGCCGAAACAAAAACTCCCTCAGGCTTAAGCTTTTCGCAAAGACTCTTCACCCCCTCGGTGATAACCTGAATCTTCGTCATATCCTCTGTCTCACCGAAATCCGCATCCTTCATTCCCGAATCGCTCGAAAATCTGATGTAATCGTAATTTATCTCATCAAACCCCGCCTCTACACAGGCTTTTGAAAGCTCATAGATGTAATCCCACGAACGGCTGTCGTAGGGATTGAGCCACGAATATCCGGCGTTATCAACGTAGACAGACCCGTCTGTCAGTTTGACCGCAATCTCGGGGCAGTAAGCGCAGGCGATGCTGTCTCTGAAGGATACAATTCTGGCAACGCAGTAGACGCCGTGCTCCTTAAGCTTTCTGATGAGCGCAGGCATATCCTTTATCGTCGAACGTGCAGCGCCCGATTCTTCGGCAATCTTCACGCCCGTATCAAAGGAAGTATAACCGTAATCATCCTTAACATCAATAACCACAGTATTCAGGTCTGTGGTATCCATCATTTCAATTATCCTGTCAAAATCTCTTTCGAGATTAATGTACCTTATGTAAAGCCCCTTTGCATCGACACGTTCTCTGTTGTCAACAAAATCCGGCATCCAACGGTCAATGTCGTAATCGGTGTTGACGGGCTTTTCCTCAATCTCCCGGTCGGGAAACCATGTCGGCGGCATCCCTGCTGTCTTCAGAACGCCTCCCGCATCCACCTCGTAATCGGAGGCTTCAGTCTGATAATCGGCGCCCTGCATCACCTCGGCTTTTACGTCATCTGCCGCCTTTCTTGCACCTCTGATGCCGCCGGCTATCTGCCTCGATACGGCGTATACTGCTGCACCTGTAATACCCGCAAGCAGTATTATTGCAAGTGCCAGAAATATTCTCTTCTTTCTGCGGCTTCTCTCACTCACGGTGGGAAAATGCAGATACATATCGTCTTTCTTCTTCATCTTAATTTCATATCATATAAAGAGCTTGTATTCCCTGTCACCGGCTCTTCCATGTCAGTGCGGCGGACACTCTTCCGCCTCCGCAGACTCTTTCCTATCTTCGCAGCAGACACTGTTCGATTGCCTCCGGTGTCATGGTACGCGTTTCCTTATTATCATACTTGCAAAGCTGCCTCTTAAGCTTGTTCATGATGTTAATGACATTG
>JAZLIL010000166.1:0-2611 GCA_045617405.1 Lachnospiraceae bacterium
CATCAATGTAGCCTACACGCCGGCGGTTCTGTGCCGGAACCATGGCCCTTTTACCTGGGGCAAGGATGCGGCAGACGCCGTTTATCATGCAGTGGTTCTTGAGGAGGTCGCAAAGATGGCAGCACTCACCCTGCAGATAGATCCTGAAACCGTGCAGGCACCAGCAGAACTTCTTGAGAAGCATTTCATGCGCAAGCACGGGAAGAATGCCTACTATGGCCAGAAGCAGGAGAAAGCTTGAAAGGAAGCAGAGCTTCCATCACTATTTGTGCTGCGGATTGGCCGCGGAACGGAGATTAGTGTGAAAGAGAGCAGAGCTTCCATCACTATTTGTGACGCGGATTGGCCGCGGAATGGAGATTGTTATGAAAAGAAAGCTATTATCAATTGTAATCATCAGCATAGTATGCCTTTCATTCCTCTCGGCCTGCGGAAAGAAGACAGAAGAGCTGCAGAACGAACCGGAGCCTGCGGCAGCGGTGCAGGTACCGGAAGAGGAGCAGAAGGAGGAGAAAAAGGAAGAGGAGCCTCCAAGGATACCGTCAGTCGATCCGGAACCGGAACAGCTTGAGCCCTACGTAAAATCGGAAACTGATGGTGAGGAGGTACCGGAAGGCTTTGTAAATTCAAATCAGAGCGTGAATTACAGGTATGTTGATTACAGCGATGTTGTAACAGCTGATGACGGCTTTAAGGTGTTTGAATACACGGAGGTCATGCCCGAGTTTTATATATCGGGAAATCCCGAAGCAACAAAGAACCTGAACGATTTTCTTGCACTGATGATCGCAAGCCAGCACGACGACTGTGACAGCCTGTCTGCAGAGGCACTCAGCGACTACAAAGAGTATGGAAACGAAATCGAGAACTATCCTTCGGGCTACATGGGCAATTCGTGCACGATTGAGCGGGCTGATGACAGGATCATCTCCATAATCATCACCTATTACGTGTACTACCCCGGCGCAGCGCATCCGAACACAGCGGACACCTGCTTCAATTTCAGCACGAGGACAGGAGAGGTTCTTGTAAACGATGAGATTTTTGACGACCCCGCGGCAGTAAGCAGCCTTATGACCGAAAAAATCGATTATGAGGCAACCTCGGGTGAGTACAAAGATATGCTCTATGAGGACTACAAGGACCTGATTGAGAACATCTTCAGTGATAATAACTGGTATTTTGATGACAATGGCATCACTCTTATCGTCAATCCCTACGACCTTGCACCGTATGCTGCCGGCAGGCTTTTATTCTCCCTGTCATATGAAGATCTTTCGGGCAACCTGAAGGATGATTACGCATTTGTGTCACCCTGAGAAGGAAAATACCGGGGGTTTTTAAAGTAACAGTAAACAGGGACGGCGTGATTAAAGCCCGGAAAACCGGAAGCTGCAAGAATCCTGTTTACACGCAGAACGGAATCTATCGGACAATTAATGTGAAAGTCAAGAAGAAGTAGTCGGGAAGAAGATATGTCAGACAGGCTGCCGTGCAGGTAACACGGCGGCCTGTTTGCGCTTGCGGGAATAAGGGTGAAGCAAATGTGAATAAGTTGCTAAAGCATGAAGCGGCTCTCTTTGCCGGACAAAAACGAATAAGAAAATCTTGCACATGTCAAGCAAGCGTGATATAATGACCACAATCGGAGAAAAATGCAATATATTTTTCTAAAACGTGAGGTCGACGGTTGGAATCTTCAAAAAGTGCGAAAATACTGAAGAGAATATTTTATTTCTTTCTGATCATGCTCATCGGCATTGTTGTTGCCGGTGAAATTGTGCTACCGGGAGAACGCAGCGAAGCAGCAGAAAAGGTGACGGATTTTCCGGGAACATGGTATTGGATTGCGGACGGAAATCGTATTGCTATTCCAACTCCGAAGACGCGTGTTGATACACCGAGAGGAGAGGCACTTGTAATCGAATCGGTGATACCGGATGATGTCGAGGACAACATGTATATCACTTTCCGCGGTTCGCAGCAGACAGCGCACATCTATGTCGGCGATGAGCTGAGAAAAGTATATGATACAAAGGATACGAGAATTTCGGGAAGGAACAGCTGCAGTGCATACATTTTCTGTGAACTGTCAAGACAGGATGCCGGGAAAACAATCAGGATTGAATTGATAAGCGACACCCTGTTTTCAGGTCTTGTCAACGGGATGATGTACGGTACGGAGCATAATATCTGGCTCAAGATTGTCTACAGCCACCTTCTCGAGATAGGGCTTGTTTTCTTTATGCTGATTGCAGGCATTGCGGTAGTGCTGATCGGCTTATTCCTTGGTCACAGAAAGAGGATTGAGGCCACAAGTGTAGAGATGCTCGGCTGGATTATTTTCCTTTCGGGAACCGTCTGCGGGACCGAGTCGCATGTTCGCCAGCTGCTCTTCTCAAACTATTCGCTGATAGCTGATATGACATATCCTGTTGTTGCACTTCTCGTGCTGTCCATTATGACCTTTGCCAATTCCGTTCAGGGCAGACGCTACAGAAAAGCATACCACACCGTATCCGGAGTCATGATTCTCACCATTACTGTAATCTATCTGCTGTTCTGGAGCGGAAAGGTTGAGCTGTTCAATGCCCTGCCCGTTATCATCGCG
>JAZLIL010000167.1:0-8671 GCA_045617405.1 Lachnospiraceae bacterium
CTTCCGTCATCGGATTCGATAACAGACACTCTGAAGCCGTCATCCTCATCCCAGCGCATGTAGTCCATCTGCCACTTCAGCTGCTCGCAGTTGATTCTGTCACCAAGAAGCATCGAACTGAACACGGTAATACCCGAATTGAAGGTGTCACGGTCCTTGAGAAGTGCAAGCGACGGTCCGAGAAGCTCGTTCATGTAGTTTAACATCTGAAGATCTCCTGAATTGATCGGACGATCCTTTTCAATTACGGAAAATCTTGCACACTGAGTTCCGTTTACGAACACTGCCGACGACGCAAAGTTCATAATGCGGTCGTTTCCTTCGAATTTGTACAGGCGTGCTCCGCTCTCCCTGATTGAATCCATTCCGGGATAGTGCTCGCGGGTATAGCGCATGAAGTCAATGGAGGTGTAATTGTACCTGCTCATGTGACTCCACTCCTCATCAACATCGTTGTCTCCGTACTGGTCGCTCATTGCGATAACACGATTGTTCGCATCGAGCAGAACGATGGGATTGTGGAAGATGTGCCAGCACTCGTTTACAATGTTGTGGTAGTTCATCTTTACGGCTGCCTCAAGAACAGTCTCGTTCCAGTCATTATAGAAATCAAAAACATCCTGAAACGTCTCAAGCGCGACCTTCAGGTCCATGTCTGGAATGACGATTTTTCCGCCCGTTCCCGTGCAGACAACATCCTCATCCTCCTGTGTCAGCATGCAGCAATTGTCCGCATAGGCAAGTCTGGCACTTCGAAGGACACTTGGAGCGTCATCGGCAATTGTGTAGACAGGATCGAGACTCATTATCCTGTTTGCAATCATCCACATACTCAGTTTCATAACAATCCACCATTCATTCTCGTCAAAAAAGCACAAAAAAAAGCATAAAATAAGGCACATGCGACGAAGAAAAGTATTCTTCGTACTCATGGTATCATATTTTATCCTTGAAGTCCATTACATTTTGGTCATTTATGACGAAAAGTATCCTTATTGACGCTTTTCCTGCTTCTTTGGTTTCTGGGCAAGAAGAATAGCTCCGAATATTAGAATGCATCCGACCATTTCACGAACTCCGAGCTTTTCCCCAAGAAGGATCCAGCCGGCCAGTACCGAAAAAACCGACTCAAGGCTCATGATAAGAGATGCCACAGTGGGATTGACGCCTTGCTGACCGACAATCTGAAGAGTGTAGGCAACACCGCACGACATGATTCCGGCATAAAGAATGGGAATCCATGCGCCAAGAGTTCCAAAAGATGAGAGCCAGTTATCAAACCTTTCCGCACCCGCAATTTCCGTAAAGACAGCAGGAACCGCAGAAATCACCGCAGCGACCGCGAACTGAATGCACGACATCCTGACTCCGTCGACAAGAGGTGAAAAATGGTCGATAACAAGGATATGAAGAGCAAAGACAAAAGCGCAGACAACAATAAGAAGATCGCCCTTTGCGATTTTCAGGCTTCCTTCACCCATGCAAAGAAGATACAGCCCGATTACTGTGATAACAACACCAACCCAGATGTTCCAGCCGCATTTCTTCTTAAGAAACAGCCCGATAACCGGTACAAGAATAATGTAGCAGGCTGTCAGAAAGCCTGCCTTTCCTGCGGGGGTGCCAAGGTAGATTCCAATCTGCTGAAGATTGGCACCCGCAGCAAGGATAACTCCGCAGGCAATTCCGCCTGCTGCAAGCGTCTTCTTCTCCTTCGCGGTCTTAGGCTTTCTTCCCGAGAGACCGAGTCTGTCAAGAAGTGCAATCACAGGAACCAGGACAGCCGATCCGATTGCAAATCTTGTCATATTGAACGAGTAGGGACCGACTGCGTCACCTCCCGTACTCTGCGCAACAAAAGCTGCTCCCCAGATCATTGCGGTGATGAGGAGCAACAGCATGTTTCTAAGTACTTCTTTATCTTTCATGAGAAAAAACTCTTTTCTGCTGCAAAATATTTATGGCTGACAGCCTTTTCAGCCGGTAAGGAATTATCCGGCTTACTGCCCGGCTGTTTTCAATCTATTGTGTCATTAATTGAGGCTCCGGGAATCACCATCGGTGAAACGAGTGAGTCATCCGGAATCTCTGCTACTATGACGCAAGGCATTTTTGACGAAACAGCCTTTTCAAGCGCCGCCTTAAGCTCTCCGACCGTCGAAACCGTACATGCGCTGCATCCCATCGACTTTGCAAGCATGCAGTAGTCAATGTTGTCGGGAAGCGACGTCTGTGAAAACCGGTCGTGAAAGAAGTAGTGCTGCCACTGGCGAACCATCCCAAGTGAACTGTTTTTCAGAACAAGCTCGATCACGCCAAGTCCATAGGCCGAAGCTGTAGAGAGCTCATTCATGTTCATCCTGAAGCACCCGTCACCCGCAATGTTGATAACAACCCTGTCGGGGAAGGCAAGCTTTGCTCCGATAGCTGCTCCGAGGCCGAATCCCATCGTCCCCAGACCGCCTGACGTCAGAAAACGCCCGGGTCCGTTTAGATCATAGTATTTTGCAGCCCACATCTGATTCTGTCCGACTTCCGTGCAGACGATTGCATCTTTGGGAAGTACTTCATATGAAGTTCGGACTGCAAAAGGACCTGAAAGCGGCATACTGCCTTTCCGCGTGTTTCCTTCACTGCTTCCGGGAGTTTCGCTGCCCTCCTTCGTGTTTTCTTCACGACTGACGGAAGTTTTGTCAGTTTCTCCGGCGTTACCCTTCTGCCAAAAAAGCAGTTTTTCTTTTCCGTAAAGATCAATCATGCTCTTAGTCCATGCATGTCTCTTCGAATTCTTACCGATACGGCTCAAAACAAAATTCAGAAAACAGGTCACATCACCGCGGACAGTAATACCTGCAGGGACGTTCTTGTTAAGCTCGGCACTGTCAATATCGACGTGAACAATCAGCGCATCGGGAGCAAACTTTCTAACGTTGGCCGTCACTCTTTCGCTGAACCTTGTCCCAAGTGCGAGCAGAAGGTCGCACTCCGTAACAGCACGATTTGCTGCACGGCTTCCGTGCATGCCGCAAAGTCCGAGGCACCTTGGCGAAGCGTCATCGATTGTGCCCTTTCCCATCAGTGTTTCGCAAACAGCAAAATCCAACCTGTCGGCAAGCTCTTCAATCATGGAAGTATTGACGGCATGCGCCGAACCGCCGCCGAGAAGCATCAGAGGGCGCTTAGCCTTCCTGATTGCGCTGACAGCCGCGTCAGCAGCCTCTTCATCAAGGTCGGATGGAATCTTCCCGGAATACTTCGAAGCGACCTTTGACCTCTCGACATCGGGAGCGTATTCTGTCTTGAATTTTGTTACATCGTTCGTAATATCAATGAGAACAGGACCCTTACGCCCCGATTCCGCAATATCAAAAGCCCTTCTGATTGTGGGTGCAAGCTTTTCAATATCCTTTACTATGAAATTGTGCTTTGTGACGGGCATCGTAATTCCGGCAATATCAACCTCCTGGAAGCTGTCCTTGCCGAGACTCGAAACCGCAACGTTGACAGTAATTGCAACAAGAGGAACAGAATCCATGTAGGCTGTGGCAATTCCCGTAACGAGATTTGTTGCTCCCGGACCTGATGTCACAAGAACGACACCCGTTCTGCCCGATGCCCTCGCATAACCGTCTGCCGCATGGCATGCCCCCTGCTCATGCGCCGTCAGAATGTGTCTTAAGCTGTCCGAAGCGTCATAGAGAGCGTCGTAAACATTGACAACAGTACCGCCGGGATAACCGAATATGGTATCAACCCCCTGTTCCTTAAGACACTCTATTAAAATCTGTGCGCCTGTTAACAGCATACTAATCTCCATTCCGCGGGCAGACCACGGCACAAACAGTGATGAAAGCTCTGCAACTTTCACACTATCCTCCACCCGGCTACTTATTTGTCTTTGGTGCCTCAATTTTCAGTGCAGCTGCAGACGAAGGCATCTTAGCGTTTGTGCCTTTCTTTGTGTTTCCTGCTTCGCCCTTCACTCTCACGTAGATTGTGTCGCCCTCCTGACATTTGCTTGCGGCAATCTTTACCGCAGTCCTCTTCTTGACCGTCTTCCACTTTGCGCCGTAGTAATCAAGCTTTTCGCCGTTTGCTACAATTGTATACTCATAAGGAACTGTCGACGACGCCTTTGTCAGTGTCAGAAGAACCGCTTTGTTCTGCAGTACGTAGTAGGCATCGGACTTTGCATCTCCGACTGTCGGGGCGGGCGTTTTCTTTGATGTCTCAAGAATAACGGTTGCAGTCTTTGAATAAGGCTTCTTTTCGGTTGCCGCAGTTCTCACCTTAAGTGTTACCGAATCCACCGTGGCCTCGGGACCTACCTTGCCAAAAAGATCCTCAACCGTCATTGTCTTTTCGCAGTTCTCCCACTTTCCTGCCGAAGCATCATAGTACTCCATCTTTGCTGTCGTGTTGACGGTAAACTTCTTCATGTTTATCTTGAGCGTGGGAGCATTTGCACGCTTTGCAATACTCACGGTGCATTCCTTGCTCGGACGTGAACCGACTGACGATTCGCCTGTTCCCTTCACCTGCGGGATTCTTACGATGATGCTCGCCGCCTTGACACGAAGGACATCAAGCTCCTTAAGGAAATTCTCATACTGAGCTTTAGCCTCCGCCGTTTCAAGAAGAGAAACCGTGTGCCAGGTGTAGTCAGTTTTTTTTCTCCATTCAAAGGAATCAGCCTCATCGGCACCCGTAATGTCAACCTCGCCTGTAGCCTTATCGAACTTAACCTTTACGGAGCTGTTCTTCTTCGGAAACTCAACATCAAACAGCTTCCCGTCGGAATCCTTAAAATAGACCGTCTTGTCGCTTGAAGCGGAAACCCACGAGATATCGACCTTCAGACAGGCTTTTCCGTCTGATGTGACATTCTCACCGAAGAGTTCCTTCCAATCCTCGCTGTCCGCATCCAGTTCCTTTTCGGAGTAGTAAAACGGACCGACCCCCGCAAGTGTGATAGTAAGCTCGTCGTAGTCAATCTCCTTTACGACACTTTCGGGCGTCTCTGCCGCAAAAATCTTCTCTGCAGGTGCCGCAGTCAATACTGCCGCAAGAACAACCGCCAGAACGGCAAGCATGGTCACATACACAAAATTTATTCGATTACGTTTAAAAACAGCAACCATAACAAATCCTCCTTCACGAGCGCAGATGCCACCACATAATATCACAGGCAAACGCATCTGTCATCTGATTCTCCAATTAAAGCTACTCTGTAATGGTGATCTTGTATCCGGATGTGATTTCAAAGCCGTTTGACAGTTTGATAGCAAGATCGTTTGTGCCCGTTTCGTTAATCTGGTTAAGCTTTTCCGTATCAAGTGTTATCTCTGCCTTTCCGCCTCCTACGTCGCTCTTCCCGAGAACATTGTTCCCGTTCCATGTTACCCTCTGAACAGAAACCGAATAACTGTTGCTGAAGATTACAAGTTCAAAGACGTAAGGATCTGTCCAAACAGGCTTTTCGGAAGTTCCTGCATTGACCTTTGCCAGATTCCCCTTTGTGAATGATTTTGAAATCGGTGCATTGGCAATAGCTGCAGTACTGATAAGTGTAATATTAACACCGTTCACTGTTTCGCCGTTATTGAGGCTTATCTTCAGAGGTTCAATCTTATCTCTTACCGTCACTGAAGCACTTCTTTCAAAGTTCTTAACATTCACGGTTACTTCAGCCGTTCTGACATTGCTGCCGCCGACCGTATCGGTTCCGTAAACAACGTTGTAATCGGTTCCCGATGAAAGTGCGTACCCGCTGTAGGTGAGCTCACTGACCGATGTATCTGTCGACCCGTTATTCAGCTTTGCGGCGCCGAAATCGATTCTGAAGGAGAAGCTCTCCTTATCTGACGAATTGTTTGATTCAAAGATTCTTTCGAAGCTCGATGTGTAATCACCGGATGCCGTGGTGTTGATCTTTGATGCAGGATAGATGTAGAGTCTCAATCCCTTTCCGCCATCACCGTTTGTGCTTAAAATCTCTTCACCTGTTGCAAGCGTAATCTTTGCCAGAATCCACTCACCTGTTCTCGATTCAAGATTTTCGGTTGACTTGATTGTACATGATATATTGTAGTATCCGTCTGCTGCTGTGTCCGAAACACTTGACGAAACCTTTGCTTCACCCAGTGAAGCTCCGCTGTACCAGTCAGCAAACTCAAGCTTTGAAACAGTGGTCTTTGCCTTACTCTTAATGTCAAAGCTTATCCATCCGGACTGATTGTCCTCACGACAGTTCCCGGCAACCGTAGTCCTTTCAATCTTTTCTCCGACATCAGTCTTATCAAGGTAGCTGAGTCCTCCCTCTCCCGTGAGCTTCAAAGGAGCCGATGCAATTGCGAAACCGTCATCTCCGGGCTTAGACTTTGTGGCTCTTCTCACGTAGACGTCACTTCCTGCGGGCGCTGAGGTGCTCTTTATTGTAATCTTTGATCCGCCCGAAATCTTAATCCATGATGCTGCATTGGGATCCCAGGATGCGCCGCTCTTGCAGACAGCGTACTCAAAGGGAGCCGTAGCGCTCGCTGCCTTCACGGTAATGCTGAAGGCCTCGAAGCTTTCCTTTTCAAGGGATATTCCGCATGACGTCATGTCGGGTGCCAAGTCCTGCTTCGGAATCTTCACCGTCTTGACTGCAGATCTCTGGGAGGTTGATGTTGCGTCGCTCATGAACTGAATCTCAACGTAATCGGGCTGGCTTCCGGTACCCGCGAAAACTGAAGGTGCTATTGTATAAAGGAGAAGATCCCCGTTCTTGTCACACTTTGTCCACTCAGCCGGCCATGAGTCAGTGCCCGCAGCCTTCACCTTGTACTTCATCGAAGTCTTTACCGTAAATGCGAGCTTTGTTCCGTTGAATGTCATCGTGGGAGCTGCCGTAACGGCGCCTACCTTAACGCTCACTTCCTTGCTTGGACGCATTCCGGCAGATGATGAGTCACCGTTCACCGGCTTAAGCCTGAAATAAACGGTACAGCCCTTGAGGCTTAGAGGATAAAGCGCATCAGAATCAGCAGGATAATCCTTCCAGACAGAGCTTCCGTCCTTTCTCCACTGGATGCTTCTTCCCGAAGCGCCCGTAAAGGTAACGGCACCGCTTGAATACTTCGCCTTAAAGGTAGTAACCTGCTTCGGGAGCTTAACCGTAACAACATCCTCAGATGCATTTCCCTTGAAGGTGATAGTGTAATCCTTTGTGAGACTAATCCATGAGATATCCATCGTCATCTTCTTGTCAACGGTCATTGTTCCCGCGAATTCATCCCACGTCTTTTTCTTCGAATCCGAGAAATAAATCATAGTGTCATCTGCGTTTCCCGTAACAGTGATTGTACTGTTCTCGTAATTGATTTCCGAAACAGCAACAGACGCGGCAAAAGCCTTAACTCTGTCACTGAGCACAACAATTAAGGCAAAGCTTAATACTCCAAATAACAGTTTTATACATCCTGATCTTTTCTTCATGACTGCCTCCGATCAAAATCCCGTAAACCATCGCCGGTCTTATGAGATTACTATAGCACATTTTCTGTATATGTCCGCTTATTTTTATTATCGGAGGATTTTCTGAAAAGATTAATCGAAAAATGTATCCCTGATTTCTTTGGCAATGATGTAGATTACACCGAGAACAACTGCGCCGATGGCGGTAATGCCGCCAAAGATCATCCAGATGACAAGAAGTGAAACAAAAAGAATTTTAACGACCAGTTCAATAATGTTTGAAAGATGTCTTACAGATTCCATGCTGTGCCTCCCCTGCTCTGCCGGTCCGCTTCACTTTGCGAAAACTGCCGGTTACTGCTTTTCCGATTCATCCTGTCGGGGTCGCCCCGGACTCGCTGACGACAGGGTATCAAAAAGAGAGTCCCTAAAAAGGGACTCTCCCGGGCAGATCTGAAATAACTAAATGGGTGCGGAAAAGTTTAATTCAAATATGATGTTGTTCATCTCAAGTGTATTAAGATGCTTGATGTTTGAAGCGGTTCTACTGATAATGCGAATTCCGGTATTTCTGCCCGGGTCTGACCCTTCAGCATTTACTTCCGCGATTTTTGCGGTCACATCATATTTGGGGCAATTGTCCCGCATACTGATCACCAGCTTGTGTTTTTTATAAACAGCTCGGAAATCAATCATGTTATCCGGCGATTGTGTATTTGAAAATCCGTGTTCAATAACATTATCGGCAAGCTCCTGCAATGCCAGCGAAGCATATAAAGATGTTTTCTCATCAAATCCGTGGCCTTTTGCAAACATCATAAGCTGTTCTGCTGCAAGAGAAGCCTCTTCATGATTACGAATATCCAATGATATAAGATCTCCGGGATTTAGATAAAACTCTTCAGGAAGATTCAGGAAGTCTTTCCCAGACGGAATGATCTTACCGGATCTTATCACATAGTAGACATAGATAAGGAACAGTGTAACAACGTCCCTTACCGTATAGGATGCAAGTATACCATATACTCCGAACAGTTTTCCGCAGATAAATACCGTAGCAACAACAACGATAAATCTTGCAGCAAAGATCAGAACATTCATATTCGCCAGGCGATGGATTCCCTGCAGGTACTTAATACGGCTGTCGATGATAGCTCTTATCGGAAGCTGCGAAGCCAGCATCACAAAAGAGAAGCACACCATATCAAATATA
>JAZLIL010000168.1:0-3463 GCA_045617405.1 Lachnospiraceae bacterium
CCTGCAGGAAATGCGGTGAAGGATATCATACAAAGTACAATCCACCCAAGGTTGACGGAATATGCGATGTATGCGTCGGCGAGCTGTATACTCGTGATGACGATCAGCCGGTGGCAGTCAAGAAAAGACTCGATGTATACCATGATCAGACCCAGCCGCTTATAGATTACTATACAAAGCAGGGTATTCTGAAGAGTGTAAACGGCACTCAGATGATGGAAAAAGTATTTGCTGATATTGTTAAGATCCTTGATAGCTGTGAAGAAGCAGTTCTTAAGAGGCTGGAGGATGTAGATGGTAACAATTAAGTCAGCAAGAGAAATCGAACTGATGCGTGAGGCGGGCAAGATACTCGGAGAGACACATAATCGCCTTAAAGAGTATGTAGTGCCCGGCGTCACCACCGGTGAGATAGATCGCAAGGGTGAGGAAATCATCAGAAGCTATGGATGCATTCCTTCATTTCTGAATTACGAAGGCTATCCTGCCTCGATATGTACTTCGGTAAATGATGAAGTGGTTCATGGCATTCCGAACAAGAAGAGAGTTCTTCATGAAGGAGATATCGTAAGCCTTGATGCCGGAGTTATCTGGCACGGATATCAGTCAGATGCCGCAAGGACATGGGCTGTAGGAAAGATATCACCGGAAGCTGAGAAGCTTGTGAAGGTAACAGAGGAAAGCTTCTTTGAAGGAATCAAGTATGCGGTTGCAGGAAATCATCTCAATGATATCTGCGGTCACATCCAGGGCTACGCCGAGAGCTTCGGCTACGGAGTGGTAAGAGACCTGGTAGGACACGGAATAGGTACAGAGATGCATGAAGATCCCGAGATTCCGAATTTCAGGATGAATCGCAAGGGCATACTTCTTAAACCCGGTATGACTCTCGCCATCGAGCCTATGATCAACATGGGACGCGGAGACGTAGTATGGACGGACGATGGATGGACAGTTGTAACGGATGATGGTTCACTTTCAGCTCATTATGAGAATACGATCCTCATCACAGATGGGGAACCGGAAATTCTGAGCCTTGTGTGATGCGTTGACGTTTGATAAAGGAGATTAGACAGTGTCAAAATCAGATGTTATTGAAATCGAAGGTAAAGTAATCGAAAAGCTCCCGAATGCCATGTTTCAGGTAGAACTTGAGAACGGACATCAGGTACTTGCCCACATCAGCGGAAAGCTTCGTATGAACTATATCCGCATACTTCCGGGCGATAAGGTTACGATTGAGTTGTCCCCGTACGATCTTTCAAAAGGCCGTATAATATGGCGTGACAAGTAAGACAGTTTGTGGTATAATAATTATTCGCGCGCGAACAAAGTAAAGGAGAACGAAAATGAAAGTACGTTCATCGGTTAAGCCAATTTGCGAAAAGTGCAAAGTAATTAAGAGAAAAGGCAAAATCATGATCATTTGCGAAAACCCGAAGCATAAACAAAGGCAAGGCTGAGACCTTAGCGAGCACAAGTTTTCAGCTTGATGCGAGCTTAGTTCGAAGCCTCCCAGCGTAAACTTGATGAGTACAAGCGAGTGTTTCTGAGCGCAGTACGAATCTAGTTGGAGTCGGGCGGCTGAGACCTTGGAATGTTTACTGAGAGGTTTGTAATAAAAAAATTAGGAGGAGAAAAGCAGTATGGCTCGTATTGCAGGTGTTGACTTACCAAGAGAGAAGCGAGTAGAAATCGGACTTACATACATCTATGGAATCGGTGTAACAAGTTCAAATCGTATTCTTAAAGAAGCCGGAGTAGATCCAAATACCAGAGTGAAGGATCTTACTGACGACGAGGTAAAGAACATAGCACAGGTTATCGCTGATACTCAGATCGTTGAAGGTGATCTTCGTAGAGAAGTTGCCATGAACATCAAGAGACTTCAGGAAATCAGTTGCTACAGAGGCATCCGTCATCGTAAGGGTCTCCCATGCCATGGTCAGAAGACCAAGACAAATGCAAGAACATGCAAGGGACCGAGAAAGACAGTTGCAAACAAGAAGAAATAAGTAACAGGTTCATTTGGTATGCGTCTTCTTTTAACAGGAATACAAATACTGATGGAACACGACAAATTCTAAAGAAAGTAGGTTAGTTTAGATATGGCAAAAGCAAGCACCAAGAAGGTGACTAAAAAGCGCGTAAAGAAAAACGTTGAACGCGGACAGGCACATATCCAGGCATCTTTCAATAACACAATCGTAACATTGACAGATACACAGGGTAATGCTCTTTCATGGGCAAGTGCAGGTGGTCTTGGATTCAGAGGTTCAAAGAAATCTACTCCTTATGCAGCTTCAATGGCTGCAGAGACTGCTGCAAAGGCAGCTATGGTACATGGACTTAAGTATGTAGACGTTTTTGTAAAGGGACCGGGTTCAGGCAGAGAAGCAGCTATCAGACAGCTCGCTGCTGTAGGAATCGAGGTAACAAGTATTAAGGATGTGACACCTGTTCCACATAACGGATGCCGTCCGCCAAAACGTAGAAGAGTCTAATAGGAGGTAGCATAGTGGCAGTAGATAGAGTTCCCGTTCTTAAAAGATGCAGATCACTTGGACTGGATCCAACATATTTAGGAATCGATAAGAAATCAAACAGAGAATCAAAGAGAGGCGCACGTAAGCTTAGTGAGTACGGCCTTCAGCTTCGTGAGAAGCAGAAAGCAAAATTCATCTACGGCGTTCTTGAGAAACCTTTCAGAAATTATTACGCTAAGGCTTCAAGAATGAGCGGTCAGGTTGGTGAGAACCTTATGATCCTCCTTGAGAGAAGACTTGACAATGTTCTTTTCCGTATGGGCCTTGCAAGAACAAGAAAAGAAGCACGTCAGATCATTGATCATAAGCATGTTCTTCTTAACGGCAAGGGCGTTAACATTCCTTCAATGCTCGTTAAGGCCGGCGATGTAATCGAGATCAAGGAGAAGGCTAAGTCTTCAGCAAGATATAAAGAAATTCTTGAGCAGACTGCAGGACGCGTATTCCCGGCATGGATCGACTCTGATCAGGAGAACCTCAAGGGTACAGTTAAGAATCTTCCTTCAAGAGAAGAAATTGATGTTCCTGTTGATGAGCTTCTCATCGTTGAGTTGTATTCTAGATAACTATCCAACGGTTTAAAAATTAGGAGGGCACATAGTGTTCGATTTCGAAAGACCAAATATTTCTATAGTTGAAAAATCAGACGACAATAAGTATGGCAAATTCGTTTGCGAACCGCTTGAGAGAGGCTACGGCACAACTCTTGGCAACTCACTTCGCAGAATTATGCTTTCAAGTTTGCCGGGTGCAGCAGTAAGCAGCATCAAGATCGGCGGAGTTCTTCACGAGTTCTCATCTATTCCCGGAGTTAAGGAAGATGTTACAGAAATCGTTATGAACATCAAGTCACTGGCAATCATGGATAATTCAGGAAACGAAGATCCTAAGTCGGCTGTTATTGAATTCGCAGGTAC
>JAZLIL010000169.1:0-16494 GCA_045617405.1 Lachnospiraceae bacterium
TCTCAAAAGGCATCTCGTGAAGGCAGAAATACCTTACCGCATCAACACCGAAGAAACGAACGAGATCGTCAGCGTAAATTACATTTCCTTTTGATTTGCTCATCTTTCCGTCAAGCATGTTAAGCCAGGGGTGACCAAACACCTGCTTGGGAAGCGGAATATCAAGAGCCATCAGGAAGATCGGCCAGTATATCGTGTGGAAACGGAGGATGTCCTTTCCAATGAGATGAAGATCTGCCGGCCAGTATTTCTTATAGAGATCTCCGTGATCACCGTCAACATCGAAGCCGAGTCCCGTGATGTAGTTGCTGAGCGCATCCATCCAGACGTAGATAACGTGCTTGTCATCAAACGTTACGGGAATACCCCATTTTACCGATGTTCTTGAAACGCACAGATCCTGAAGTCCGGGAAGAAGAAAATTCTTCATCATCTCGTTCTTTCTTGACTCCGGCTGAATAAAATCGGGATGATCGTTGATGTAATCGATGAGTCTCTGATTGTACTTGCTGAGCTTGAAGAAATATGCTTCTTCCTTCGCAGGCTTGCACTCTCTTCCGCAGTCGGGGCATTTGCCGTCTGCGAGCTGGGATGATGTAAAGAAGGACTCACAGGGAGTACAGTACATTCCTTCATAATAGCCCTTATAAATGTCGCCCTGATCGTAGAACTTTTTAAACATCTTCTGAACCTGGACCTCGTGATCCTTATCGGTTGTTCTGATAAAACGATCATAGGAGGTGTTCATAAGATCCCAGATTTCCTTAATCCTGCACGCAACGTCGTCAACAAACTCCTTGGGGGTTACACCCTTCTCTGCTGCCTTCTGCTCAATCTTGATGCCGTGCTCGTCCGTGCCTGTCTGAAAACGGACATCGTAACCCTGAAATCTCTTGAATCTTGCAATACTGTCAGCAAGAATAATCTCATAGGTGTTGCCGATGTGAGGCTTTCCGGATGTGTAGGCAATTGCTGTTGTGATGTAATACGGCTTCTTTTCCATCTCTATCTCCTCTTTCCTTTGTTATAATCACGAATCAAAATACTATCAGTCAAAAAAGTATATCACGCCTGTCTTCGCTTGTCAAAAAAAGCTTTCCCGCAACACAAAAACGGCGCACGGACACGCCATGCGCCAAAAAACTATTAAAAAAACTTGCTTCCCGGATTATCTGAATGCCGGCTCCATCTTTCCCTTTATTGCAGCAGACTCTCCACCGAGGTATCCTCTTCTGTGGATTCCCATCATTCCTGCAAATACTCTTCCGGCCATTCTTGAACTGTCACGGTTTAATCTTGCAACATTGTAATTGTAAATCTGGCTGCTTGTTCTGATTTTTCTCTCGCAGGAATCAATAACTGCCATTGCCTCCGAATATCCGCTGTTTGAACGAAGATCGGGATTTCTTCTTCCGATAAGAGCGAAGGCTTCCTTCATCTGTGCTGCAATCCTTTCCTGACGGAGGATATCCTCAGATGTGGAATCCTCATCTATCCTTGTACAGCCTGCCATTGCCTTGCGAAGATGTCTAATCTGGTCGGGATCGACATAACTCTCCGCAATGTCAATAATACGGTCAAATGCTTTTGCTCTCAGGTAAAACTGAACTCCGATGTCCTCGAGCGACCTCTTGACATCCTTCGTCTGTTTGCTGAGATTAATAACAACAACCATCAATCTGTAAATAATCAACACCACTGCAATTGTGATTAATACGATATAGATCATAGCACCATCCGCCTTTCTGAGTATAGTATAACCGCAGTTTTCACGAATGGCGACATTCTTCACGAATCGTCTTTTTTTTGACTTGAATCGACTTATATTCTCTGTCAAAGAGTAAAAATAGCTTGTATTTCCAAATCCTATGCGTTACAATGCAGTTACGGTATTTCTTAAGCAGGCAGATTTTTCCGTCTTCTGCTTATACAAAAAACTACAAGGAGGACGTACACAATGGCATATGTAATTGGTGAAGATTGCGTTTCTTGCGGAACATGTGCAGCTGAGTGCCCTAACGAGGCTATTTCCGAAGGCGCTGATCGTTATGAGATTAACCCCGATCTTTGCGTAGATTGCGGTTCTTGTGCAGCTGTTTGCCCCAACGAGTGCATTACAGAAGGCTGATCGCTGATAAAGTGAATCAAAAAGGAGCCTGATCACTCTTGATTGTCAATCAAAGGTGAACGGCTCTTTTTTTGTGCGAAAAATTATCTCAACTGCTTTCCTTCTGACACAATTGTCTGTGAATCGAAAAATGCGTCTGCCTTTTAGCAAAGCGCAAAACCGGGGCAAACAAAAGGACTGCCCCGCCTAAAAAGAAGGGCAGCCCCTAATCTGTTATCTTTCAAGATTTGTAAATCTCGTGTACTCGAGCTGACATCCGAGCTTAATCGTCCCGGTGGGACCGTTTCTCTGCTTGCCGATAATTACTTCCGCAATTCCCTTGTCCTCGGAATCATGGTTATAGTACTCATCACGGTAGATAAACATTACAACATCGGCATCCTGTTCAATTGCTCCCGATTCACGAAGATCCGAGAGCATGGGTCTCTTGTCGGGTCTCGCTTCAACGGCACGGCTCAGCTGTGACAGTGCAAGCACGGGACAGTTAATCTCCCTTGCGACAGACTTCAACGCTCTTGATATTTCTGAAATCTCCTGCTGGCGGGATTCTGTTTTTCCGCCGCCGCTCATGAGCTGAAGGTAGTCAATGATTACAAGGCCGATGTTCTTTTCTGCCTTGTACTTTCTGCATTTCGTGCGAAGCTCGGAAATGCTTATGCCCGGCGTATCATCAAGAATCAGCCCGGAATCGCCAATCTCCGCCGCAGACTCGACGAGCTTGGTCCACTCCTCTTCGTTGAGCTTTCCGGTTCGAATCTTTGTGGCGTCGACCCTTGATCTCATGGCAAGAAGCCTGTTTGCGAGCTGACCGCGCGACATTTCGAGACTGAAAAACAACGTGGGAACACTGTTGTAAACAGCCGCATGCTCCGCAATATTAAGTGCGAGCGCGGTTTTTCCCATTGAGGGACGCGCAGCAAGAAGAACGAGATCGGAGGGCTGAAGACCTGCCGTCTTGTAGTCAAGATCCGCAAAACCGGTGGAAACGCCCGTAACGGCATTCGCATTCTTCGATGCCGCCTCTATGCTTGAAAGGGCATCACCGACAATCTTTGCGATTTCCTCGTTCTCTCCTGTATTCCTGTTCTGTGTAACCTCGAAGACACGTTTCTCGCAGTCATCAAGGATTACATCGAGCTCATCCTTGTCAAGGTAGCACTTGTTTGCCACATCCTCCGTGACCTTAATGAGCTTTCTCCTTACGGATTTGTCGCGGACAATTTCGGCATACTGCCTGACATTGGCAGACGTAGGCACGTTCCTGATGATGTTTCCCACGAAGTCGTAGGAACAGACCTCCGGAGGGACACCGTTCTCCTTCAGCTGATTGAGAATCGTAACAAAATCCACGGCTCTTCTTGAATTGTAAAGATCAAGAATCGCCTTATAAACCACCTGATACTGCGGCTGATAAAAATCGTCCGCCGTAATGATTTCGGAAGCGACAATAATCGCTTCTTTATCCATAAGCATGGATCCGATGACCGCCTGTTCTGCTTCTGCATTGTACGGTTTAATTCTTTTTAACAGGGACTCGTCCATGAATACTCCTATACTGTCTTAACTATTACCTTAATCTCACCTGTGACCTGTGGATGGAGCTTTATTGCAACGGTATACTCACCTGCCTGCTTGATTGCATCCGAAAGAACAAGCTTTTTCTTGTCAACCTCGAAATCAATCTGCTTCTTCATCTCTTCGGCAATTTCCTTTGAAGAGATGCTGCCGAACGTCTTTCCTCCTTCGCCGGCTTTGATGGAAACGGTAATGCTCTTTCCGGTGAGAAGCGCCTGCTGATCCTGCGCTGCCGCAAGAATCTCTGCCTTCTGCTTCTCCTCTGCCGCCTTCTGGAGTTTAAGATCGTTCATGTTCTTTGCGTTGGCTTCAAGACCAAGCTTCTTGGGGAGAATGTAATTTCTGGCATAGCCGTCACTTACGTTGACAACCTCTCCCTTCTTTCCTAAAGATTTTACATCCTGAATTAAAATAACCTGCATCAGATTTCACCTTCCTCACTCATTGTCTTTAAAATAGTCTTTACCTTGTCCTTTGCTTCCTCTAATGAACATTCAAGCTGAGCGCCGGCAACACTCATGTGACCGCCTCCGCCAAGCTTTTCCATTACAACCTGGACATTCAGCTCATCTATTGAACGGGCGCTAATGTAAATCTTCCCGCCGTATTCCGTAAATACAAAGCTCGCCTTGATGTTGACGATGTTTAGAAGCTCATTCGCAACCTGGGCACCGAGAACGGTAGGACTCTCTACTCCAGTAATCGTGCTCACCGCAAATGCGAAGCTGTTCATAAAAATCTCGGTTGAAGATGCCGTGGCGGCCTTGGCAACATACTCTGTCATAACGGTTCTGAACATCTTCCTGATTCTTGTGACATCAGCACCGTTCTTTCTCAAAAATGCCGCAGCCTCAAAGGTCCTGACACCCGTCTTTGTCAGGAAATTGTTTGTATCGATCATGATGCCCGAATACAGGGCATCTGCCTCGGCAGGACGCAGCTTGACACCGTCTCCGATGTACTGAAGGATCTCGGAAACAAGCTCACATGCCGACGATGCATAAGGCTCAATGTAGCTGAGAGCCGCGTTGCTGATCGCATCACCCGTCTGACGGTGATGGTCGAGAATTACAACCGTCCTTGCCCGCTCGATGAGCTCGGGACATTCGGTGTAGCTTGCCCTGTTGACATCGACAACAACGAGAAGTGTATTGTAGCTCATGAGTTCAAGCGCCTTTGAGTTGTCGATGATCAGGTCTTCTTCGTACTCGGAATTGTCCCTGAATCTGTTCACAGTCTGTTCAATACCGGAATTAAACTTGTCAACAACAATGTAGCAACGCTTTCCGAGATACTTTGAAATCCTGTATACACCGATTGAAGCACCAAAGGAATCCACATCACCGTTGCTGTGACCCATGACAAGGACTCGCTCTTTGTTGGAAATGAACTCCTTGAGGGCATGCGCCTTAACCCTCGCCTTAACTCTTGTACTCTTTTCAACGGTTGCCGTCTTTCCTCCGAAATAAACAGCCTCCGACTCACTCTTCAGTACAACCTGGTCGCCGCCTCGTCCGAGGGCGAGATCGATGGCCGCACGCGAGAAATCATATGCCCGTGTAAAGGATTCGTAATCGATGCCGATACCGAGACTCAGTGTTACCGACATATCGTTTCCGATGTTGACGCTCCTGATCTCATCGAGGATTGAAAACTTGCCGCTCTTAAGAAAATTCATGTACTGCTGCTTGAAAATTACAATGTACTTGTCCTTCTCAAGCTTCTTGATAACAGCGTCAATGTTCTGAAAGTACTTGTTGATCTTTCTGTCTACAAGCGCCGTCAGAAGTGATCGTCGTACCTCGTCAATACTCTCGAGCGCCTCCTCGTAATTATCAATATATAGAAGACCGATGATAAGTCTCTCGTTGTAATTTTCCTGCTTAATGTCAAGAAGCTCTGTCTCATCGTAGACAAAACATGCAATCAGGGCATTTGATTCGGGATCGAGCGGACGGCGAACCTCGGCGTTCCAGTAGGGATCCGAACCGAGCTCGCTCGTAGTAATCTTTCGAAGCTCTATCCTGTAATGCTGATCTCCGAAATCTACATGAAGAACAGCCTTCTCATCGGTTGTGGGGAGCACTGCCTTTGTAATCTCGGGAAAAACACTCGATACGGACTTTGTTGCATCGGATTTTGCACTGACGAGCAGCGAAAACGCATCGTTTTCCCACAGAAGCCGGCAGTCTGTGTCGAGAATCGCATAGGGAACTGACAGCTCCCTGACAAGACGACGCTGAACCTGACCGAAATTGTCGGCAAACCTTATCATGCTCTCATGAAGAGTATTCCTCTTAATAAGGTACATCACCACTGTTGCGATAATATACCCTGCCGTAAAAATGACTGCCACTACCCCGCATCTCGGGTCGAGAACAAAAAGATATATATCAAGGACCACCAGTATCAGTGACAGATAGAGCGGCCACCTGAGATAACCTACGAGAATGTTTCCTGCTTTTGTGCTCTTCATTCTTCTCCTCCTGCCGTGCACAATCCCCGAATTTTAACACACACTGTTCATTATAGCACAATTATCTGTATAATGATAGATGTATATTGGCATCTCGTCACATGCAAGATATGAAAACCATTACTTTACAGGATGCTCTTTCCTGAAAAGTAAAAAAGAGCCGATGTGATATCGGCTCTCAAAATCGAAAAGTTACTCTACTGTGTAGGGCATTAAAGCAACGTGACGAGCTCTCTTAACAGCAACTGTAAGTGCTCTCTGATGCTTTGCACAGTTTCCGGAAATTCTTCTGGGAAGAATCTTTCCTCTCTCGGAAACGTATCTCTTAATTTTGTTTACATCCTTATAATCGATGACAGCGTTTGTTTTGTCTGCACAGAAAGCACAAACTTTCTTTCTGCGACGGATCATTCTGCGCTTCATGGGCGCATCCTTGTCATCCTTATCATTCCTGTTGAATGCCATTTCTAAATCCTCCTTATTCGATTCATTCTTACATTAAGCAAACGGTAATTCTTCATCAATTCCATTGGGAATGTTCATGAAACCGTCTCCCGCCGATCCTTCGGGTGCGGGTGTGGAAGCTGATGAAAACTGCGCAGACGCCGATGAATAACCGGTTCCCGATGAAGCATTTTTGCTCTCTGCGAACTCAATGTTTTCAATTACGACATCTGTTGTGAAAACTGTCTGACCGTCTTTATTGGTGTAGCGACCGGTCTGAATGCGGCCTTCGACCACAAACTTCGTTCCCTTGTGTGCATACTTCTCAATAAACTCGGCCTGCTTTCCGAAAGCAGTACATCCGATAAAATCTGCCGTCTGATCATCGCCGTCGCGCCTGAAGCGTCTGTCGACAGCAAGAGTAATCTTAGCAACTGCGGTGGCATTGGCACCCTGGCCATACCTCACGTCGGGATCTTTTGTCAGTCTTCCGATTAAAATGACTTTGTTCATTAGCGGACCTCCTTAACCTTAAAATAGGTAAATTAAGCTTCGTCCTGTCTAACGCATAAGAATCTGAGTACATTATCCATGATACGAACTCGCTGCTCGATCTCATTGGGAACTGTAGCTTCAGCATCGAATTTGATGAAATAGTAATTGCCTTCTTTCATCTTCTGGATCTCATAAGCAAGTTTCTTCTTGCCCCAGTCGTCAACTGCAAGGTTTTCGCCGCCAAATCTTGTAATAAGCTCCTTTACAGACTCAACGACTGCATTTCTTGCTTCATCCTCGATTTTTGCATTAACAACTAAGCATAATTCATACTTGTTCATAGTTGCGTTGCACCTCCTTTTGGTCTCTGGCCCTCCATCGCTGTGAAGAGCAAGGAATTTGATAACATTTCACAAGTTGGCATTATATCACGGGCTTCCGATAAAAGCAAGCCCTTTTTACACATAAAAGGGCTTTTCAGCCCCTGCACAGGCAGACAGCGTCACGAAAAACCGACGGAAAACGCCAAATGTTTTCCCCGGCTTTTTTGCAAGCTGTCTGCCTGTTTTCAGGCGGCTGAAAAGCCCTTATGGCTATGCGAGGAAACCTCGCCTTTCTCCTATAGTACCGTATTCCGATTCGTTGAGACCGGCACGGCCGTATGTAAGACCGGCATAAACCTGCTGAGTGTTTTCCATCACCGGACCTGACGTATCGAGGGCCGAAATTGTTCTGAACGAATCACGGAGCCTTTCGATAAAGCCCGCCGCCACCTTAGCGCGCATTGCATCCCCGGAAAAACGCGCTCCGATAAGCTCACGCTGAACATAAATGTAGATGGCACGAAGATTGCCGGCAAGGGCATTTGTCATGTCTAGCGAATTCATTAGCTCATTTATCACGCGGGAGCCGTGATCGAGTGAATTCTCATACTCTTCCGCATCCTTCTTTTCATATGCGGCAAGCGCGTTTTTTACGTCGGCAAGAAGCATGTCATAGGTTACTACAACGAGCTCTGTAGGATTCGCCTGACTTATCCTGTAAGTAAACTCCTTCATCTGTTCTTTTGTCATTCCTTCTCCTGTCAGTGTCTGCATGCTTTATGCCTGAAGCAGTGCCATGATGTTCTGAGGTCTCTCGTTTGCGTGGGAGAGCATTGAGATTCCGGCCTGATCGAGCACGTTCTGCTGTGTATAGTTTGTCATTTCCTCTGCCATATCAACATCCTCAATTCTCGACATTGCCTCCGTCATATTGATAGATGTCGTATCGAGGTTTGCAGTCGCATGCTCGAGGCGGTTTTGATATGCACCGAGCTTGGCACGGATTGCCGATACCTCACTGCAGGCTTCATCGAAGATTGTAATCGCAAGATTGGCTCCTTCCGGTGTGCAGACATTGGCAGTATTGATGCCAAGTGTCACAGGATCGACTCTCGGGATCCTGACAAGCATGTTCTGCCCTTCGTTTGCTCCGAGCTGGAGTGAGAGCCGGCCTGCATTCAGAAGAGTGACGACTGTGTCAACGGAGCTGCTTCCGACTGCTTCCGATTCCGCCGTTCCGTCAGCCATAGCGTCATTGAATACTGTCTCGCTCATGCCGGCTTCAACCCTGAAGCGCATCTCAAAATCTCCGCTGTCTCTGACAATCAGAATGTCGCCCTTTCCCTCTACCGTGGCCGTGGGTGAAAACCCCTCGCCGAGAGTGGCCATCGCATCAATACCGTAAGCAGTCACGGTTTCGGTCGAAAGCCCCATTGCCGAGGCAAGCTCTTCGTTGTTGCACGAAATCTTAATAATCTGATTCGAACCGTACTCCTCGGTCTTGAGAATCAGATTTCCACTGCCGATCTCGTCTTCGGTATAGAAGCCGTTTTCCGGCAGACCTTCGTCCGTATCTACACCCGATGAGATAAACGCCTTGATGTTCATAAGATCGCAGGCATCCCTGATTTTCTTGAAAACCGTCTCGTCATCGTCGCCGTCTTCAAGCACAACGGGATACCCGTTAATCGTAATTGTTCCCGCTGTGTCCTCGTCAATGCTTCCGAAATCAAAGCTTCCGCAATCCATGATTGCCTGGCGCGCGTCCTGCTCGACCGTAAGGTTGTACTCTGTGGCGGGAACATCGTCAGAGATGTAGATGAGCTCGATTTTCTCATTGTCCGTGTAAGAATTATTGTCAAACCCGCCGTTTAATACCTTCTTTGTATTGAACTCCGTATCGTCCGATATTCTCTGAATTTCGGCCCTGAGCTGATTGATTTCCAGTTGGATTGACATTCTGTCTTCCGTAGTGTTTACACCGTTTGCCGCCTGTACGGAAAGCTCTCTCATTCTCTGGAGCATGGACTGAACTTCCTCAAGCGCTCCCTCTGTCGTTTGAATGACACTGATTCCGTCCGACCCGTTCATAGATGCCCGTTCGAGGCCCTCAATCTGTGTCTTCATCTTTCTCGAAATTGCCATTCCGGCAGCATCATCGGACGCCCTGTTGATTTTGTAACCCGACGAAAGTCTTTCGAGACTCCTATCAAGTGCTTTTCCTGTCCTGAAAAGCTGATTGTTTGTTTTTAATGCAGAAATGTTATGGTTAATTCTCATGCTTCCTCCTGTCCGTCTGCCGCTGTCACGGCTCTGACTGTCATGGATATCAGACCCTTTGCGACAGTTACAAGATCCCCGGTATCCGATCCCGCGCCTTCACTTACGGCTCTGACCTGTTTTTCAATATACGCATCCCTGCTTCCGACACGGCCTGTCGCAGCACCTCGTACCCTGTAACCGCGCGCTTCGATAAAACCTCTCGCTTCCCTGCTTATTCGGGCGAGAATCCCTTCGCCCCGCTTAGTCTGTGCCGAGAATATAAGCTCCGCCCCGGCATCTTCAAACTTCACTCCGATTTCGAGCACTCCGTACTCTTCACCGGTCAGCCTGATGTCAAGTCCCTTTTCGCTGCCCTTCTCGAGTGTCAGGTTTACTATAACCGTTCCCTCTTCCGTCTCAACCGGAAGCTCGTAGTAACCTCTTTCGGCGAGCTTTGGCATCAGGCTCATCATGTTTCTCATATCGAGAAGGGCCTTCGCGCGAAGCGGCGTCAGATCCTCCTCTTCAAATTCTTCGCTGATTTCTTCAACGAGATTATCATATATATCGTCAGATTTTCGGGAAAGCCAAGCCTCATCGACGTCTTCTCCCGATATTTCCCGGATTTGAAGCCCCTTCACCGGTCTCTTAGGCATCAGTCTGCCCGCTGCAAGAAGCGGACTTTCGCTTTCCAGATAACGTAATGCCCCGGCATATGAAAGGCTGTCTGGAAGTTCCGCCTCCTTAAGAAGCAGCAGCTCATCCGAAAGCTCTTCTCCATTTAAGGCCGCATTTACACCGGAGTGCTCTGCCCCGTTTAATGCCAAACTTTCGGCGGAGCGCTCTGCCCCGCTCAAAGCCGCATTTACGCCGGAGCCTGCGGCTCCTCCAAAATCCGTACGCCCGTCCGAAGACTCCGCCTGTCCGCCTGCGGCTCCCCCAAAACCTTCGGAAACAATCCTTGTTAACGCATCCTCTATCTGAGTCGTAAACAGATTCGCCCTCGCGGAAATCCCCTGATTTACGCCGAATTCGCGGTCAACTCTTTCATCGATTCCGCCGCTCTTTCTTGTCCTCACCGCGTTCATCAGATTGGCAAGCGTAAGCTCCGCTCCTGCCTCAACAACCGCTCCTATTGCGGCTCCGTCCGATTTTTCTATCTGGTACATCAGCCTGTAAATTCCGATAAAGGCCTCCCTTTCGTCGGGAGTGACGGACCCTGAACGCTCCGCCTTTACCAGAAACTCGGCATATCTCTCTTCCGGCGTAACGCCAAGCTCCTCGTCGATAGTCCGAAGCTGTTCAGAAAGTCCTGCTATCGGCGTGTTAACCGGGTCGATTCCCCTTCGGATAAGCTCTGCCGCAACTCCGGGCTTCATCCTGTCCATAAGAAGCCTTACCTCGGCATCGTATTCCTTCATTATGCTTATATTCTTTTCGTTTATCTCAATGGAATTGTATCCGAGAATCTTCACTGCGCGTCTGTTGTCCTCATCCGTATCGAGACCTATCGACTCAAGAAGGCTGTCGATTCCGCCAAACGCCTTCCTCAAGGAATCACCAAGGTCCGCACGCGGCGAGGTCTGCAGCTTTTCATATTCCTTACCTGCTACCGCGAACGCGCTTTGAAGCTTCCTTCCTTCAAATGCAAGCTCGTTCGCCGTGATTTCCGGTGCCTTAAACCTTGCTCCGAGAACCTCTTCGGGCGATTCGCGAAGGTCTTCGAATACCCTGAAGGTCTCCGAAAGAAGCTCCGCATCCTCTTCCTTTGCCGGCTCGCCCGTCTCCGTAAGGCAGTGGCGGCAAAACTCTTTTTCAAGATTCTTTAATCCCTCAACGACTCTTTCGATACCGTCCGTATCAACGCGGATACCTTCCTTATACAAACGCATTCCTGATTCGACTGTAAGCCTAAGCCGCGCCTCCTGCAGCTCGCGCGCCTTCGAAATGCCGGGAATCATCTTTCGGAGAAGCTGTCTGTAATTAAACTCCTCTTCGTTTGTCAGGACACCTTCTTCGGCGGGCTTACCCTTTGCAATTGCAGCAACACATGCATCCGCCACGCGCTCCGCGGGAAACCCTTTTCCAAACTCTTCGGCCAGCTTTGAAAGCTCATCCTTTAATAAAAGCTTCTGCGCCGTCACGGGAATATCATGCGACATCAGCATCCTGATGTCTTCCGCGGTTGATTTGGCTCCGAGCTTTTCCGCTTCGTCAAGAACCTTGTCAAACTCGCCCGAAAGACTCTTCATCACTGCTTCGCTGACCGTCGTGGTTCTCATGACGCCTGCATGAACAGCAGTGTAGACATTCCCGACGGTCGGCTTCAAATCATTTGACATCAGAAACGCCATGCTGCTTTCGGACAGGGTCGAAACGGTGCTCATCATCTCTATTGAGCGCTCTATTCCTTCAATACTCTCCTTTGTAACAGGAACATCAGCCTCCCTGAGAAGCTGTGCGATTCTGCGTTCGCGTCCCGATGCCGTCCTGTTTCGAAAACCGATTTCTTCCATCTCTTCGGATGTCTCATCAATCTCTTCAATCCGGCTTTCAACGGACGAAGCAAGAATAGCTTTTCCTTCCTTTATTCTGGCGATTGCTCTCTCGAGGCGTTCCTTGGGAAGCTTCTCGGGTGAAAAGCCTTCATCCTTCAGTTCCTCTTCGTCCTCTTCACTCGCCACGTCACCCGGAATAACCTCCTCTTCGTCGGAAGGAGCAGTTCCGACCATATCGGCCGGTGTATAGCCGATGATTTCGCCGGTCCTCTTTTCGCTCCGCCCGTCAAGAAGCAGGCTGACTGCGTCGCTTCCGGTTTTTGAAACAGCGGCATATGAAGAACAGGGAACCGTTATCCCTCTTCCGGCAAGATCTGTTTTTGACTGTTCGTTTATTACATTAACCACCTGCATCCGATATCTCCAATTTATGTAAAGCAGTGAATCAGTTCATATTTTTTGAATATTTTCGCGGCTCACTTTTTATATCGGTACAAATTACTATTTTATTGACATTTGAGCATATTCAAACTATACTAAAGGGCAAATCGGATATTTTTCCCGATCAATAGTGTGAACAAAATCTTCATTTTTAAGGAGGTAAAAAATGGCAACTAGAGCTTATTTCAAAAAAGATGAAATCGGCGCAGGAAAGCCCGGATTCGCCAAGACCCGTTCAATCATCGAGGCTGCATTCTACGGCAACAACGTAATTAAGGTTAACACCCTTAAGGAAGCTTATGACATGGCTAAGAACTCACCCGGTACAATTGTTACCGATATGCCTGTATACAGAGGCGAGGAGTTCGGTCTTGAGAAGGACGCCAAGATCCTTCTTTTCAACGACGGTTCCATCACAGGCCGTTATGCGGTAGCACGCCGTATCGTCGGACAACCCGGTGTTAACTCGGACGCTATCGACAAGATTGTCATGGACGCTATCTATGACACAAGATGGAAGACCATGTATCATGCAGAAGTATTTATCGGTCTTGATCCCGAGTTTATGGTTAAGGCTCACCTTCTTATTCCCGAAGGCGAGGAGAATCTCCTTTACAACTGGATGCTCAACTTCCAGTACATGAGCGATGACTATGTAAAGATGTACAAGAACTCAAAGCAGATCGGAAACGAGCCTGACATCTACATCTTCTCAGATCCTCAGTGGGTTGGTTCCGACAACCCCGCTGTTGAGCCCAAGAACCTTGCCTACTTCAACACAGAGACAAACTGTGCAGCTCTCCTTGGTATGAGATACTTCGGCGAGCATAAGAAGGGCACCCTTACAATCGGCTGGGCTATCGCAAACAGAAACGGTTATGCATCATGCCACGGCGGACAGAAGCGCTACAACCTTGCAGGCGGCAAGAAGTACGTTGCATCCGTATTCGGCCTTTCGGGATCGGGCAAGTCAACCATCACTCATGCAAAGCACGGCGGAAAGTACGATGTTACCGTTCTTCATGATGATGCTTTCATTATCAACACAGAGACAGGTTCTTCAATCGCTATGGAGCCTACCTACTTTGATAAGACTGCAGATTATCCTACCTACTGCCCTGACAACAAGTACCTGATCACAGCTCAGAACTGCTCAGCTACTATCGATGAGGACGGCAAGGTTGTTCTTGTTACAGAAGACATAAGAAACGGCAACGGTCGTGCCATCAAGTCAAAGCTCTGGTCACCCAACCGTGTTGACAAGCTTGAAGAGCCCGTTAATGCTATTTTCTGGATTATGAAGGATCCTACAATCCCTCCGATCGTTAAGCTTAAGGGCTCATCACTTGCATCTGTAATGGGTGCTACTCTTGCAACAAAGAGATCATCTGCAGAGAGACTTAAGGAAGGCGTTGATCCCAACGCTCTCGTTGTTGAGCCTTATGCAAATCCTTTCAGAACATATCCCCTCGTTAATGACTACGAGAAGTTCAAGAAGCTTGTTGCTGAGCGCAATGTAGACTGTTACATCATCAACACCGGTGATTTCATGGGCAAGAAGGTTAAGCCTGCCGACACACTCGGTGTTATCGAAGCAATCGTAGAAGGCACTGCAAACTTCAAGCAGTGGGGTCCTTTCTCAGACATCGAAATCTTCGAGTGGGAAGGCTTTGTTCCGGATCTCAACGATCCCGAGTACAAGGCACAGCTCAAGGCTCGTATGCTTGACAGAGTTAAGTTCGTAGAGAGCCGAGAGACAGAGAAGGGCGGCTATGATAAGCTTCCCGCTGACGCTCTTGAAGCACTCAAGAAGGTTGTTTCTGAATTAGGCTGATTCTCCGGACAATAACCGGGAAATTAATAAGAGTGCGTCGCGCCAAACCGCGATGCACTCTTTTCTTATATTCCATATTCATTTACAAAAGCTGTCAATCGTTCTTTGAAGAACAACTTACTGTAATCTTTCGATCAGTTCTCTAAGAACCGGCTCAAACTTTACGCCGTACTTGTGGGAATCATCACCCTGCGTGTTCTCGATGCAACGAACAACATAGTCGGCTGCAATTGCGGCAGCATCGACTGTACTCTTTCCCGACATCAGGGCGCCGACAAATGCCGATGCGTAGACATCACCCGTTCCGTGACATCCTTCAGCGATTTTCTTATGCTCATAGTAATCATACTTTCCGTTTTCAAAGACTACAACGCCTGTTGTTCCCGGTTTATATCCGACACCCGTCAGAACAACTGTCTTTGCGCCGGCTTTTGCCATCTTTGCAAGAAGCGCATCGATCCAGGCTCTGTCGTATTCCTCCTTGTACTCGGTGTCTGTGAGGAAACATGCTTCCGTGATGTTCGGGAGCAGAATGTCAGACGCAAAAGCCAGTGTTTTCATGGCTTCCACAAAATTTGCATCGAATGCGGGATAGAGCTTCCCACCGTCTGCCATCGCCGGATCGACAATATTAAGTGCCGAGGGCTCACCGAGAGTATCCATAATATTCTTAACATATTCTATCTGCTGCTCGCTTCCGAGGTATCCGGTGTAGATTGCTGCAAACCTGATTCCTTCCTTTTTCCAGTGTGCGGCGATTCCCGGAATGTCATCCGTCAGATCTCTGAAGGTAAATCCCGTAAATCCGCAGGTGTGTGTTGAAAGAACTGCCGAAGGCAGTATTGCCGTCTCAAGTCCGCAGGCTGAAAGAATCGGAAGTGCAACCGTAAGTGAGCACTGTCCGACACACGAAATGTCCTGAATTGTCAATATTTTCCTGTATTCCATCGTTTTCATCTCCCTTTCTTCAACGAGTAATAATAACCCCTTTTTTTTGCAATAGCAAGTTTTTTTCGTCCGGTTTTTTCTTCTCTTTGGGTCAATGCTATTCGCAATCCGCTTCGCTGCCTGCTCATATAAAAAATATCCCGACATATTTGCCGGGATATTGCAGGAAGGTTCAGTATGTTAATAGTTCTTTGATACTTTCTTTTAAATACTAAACAGTACCGAAAGCGAATGAACTACTTTTCTCCTTTGTCTATAAGTTTCTCCTTAAGACCTTCGATGTACTCGTCCATTTTTGACATTGTTGCGTCAAGCGTCTTCCTGGAAATCTCGGGAAGTGCCTCTCCCCATTCAGCCTGCGCTTCTTCGAAGCCCTTCTTTATTGCATCCTTCATCTTTTCTGCAAGCTCGGCATCATCACCTGCAAGTGCCTTTGCAAAATCAACGAGTCTGTCGGATGTCTTCTCAACACCCCAGTATCCATCATCAGCAATGTCCTTCTGTGCCTGAAGTCTTGTCTTCTCATCTACCTGAAGATTCTTGTAGAAGGCTGCAAGACCCTTCGCCTGCATTGAGGTCTTCCACTGCTTTGTAAACATTTTCTCAACAAGATTCTGGAGAGACTTTGTCTTCTCCTCTGCTTCGGCCTTCATCTTTGCTACCTTGTCGGGATCTGCGATATTAACGACACGCGCCCGGGCAGAAAGGTTTGTTTCTCTGCTCCTTGTGTAGATGGCTGCTGCATCTACCGATGTTTCGGGTATCTCAAACTCCTTGGGAGTTTCTGTCTTTTGTGTCTGTTCCGTGTCATTGACTACAAGACCGGGGTTTACACTCTCACCTATTTTTGCTGTATTCATTGCGACTCCTTTCTTCGGACTGCCTGTGAAAACAGGCTTCCCCAATACATGGCGGACATCCTTGTCTGCCGGGAAAAGCGGAACTCCATCCGCATCTGTTAATTATATCGTCGTGTTTTATATATAGTTAACCCTTTTTTTGTAAAAAAAACAAGTCGCCCAAACGGACGACTCAAATTCTCTCATTTTTTATTAGAACACAAGCTCTAC
>JAZLIL010000170.1:0-2038 GCA_045617405.1 Lachnospiraceae bacterium
TTCTGAGACAGACTTCAGATTCTGAGACAGACTTCAGATTCTGAGACGGCTGCCGGTTAACAATCAGACAAAAAGTCGGACCCAAATTATCAAAGCGATAATAAGTCCGACTTTGTTGACTGATTGTTTTTTTGTTTTACAGAAAATCCTGCAGCGACACACCTTTATTTGTTTACATCGATGTAACTGTAAAGGGTATACTTCGAAATGCCGAAATACTTGGAAACCTTGTCGCCGGATTTGGTGATGAGAAAAGCACCGCTGTCATTAAGAAACTGAATTGCGGCGGTTTTTTCTTCCTTTGTCATGTAAGCGACAGGCTTACCTATCTTCTTGACAGAACGCTCGATAAGGTCATCGAGAAGGTCATTGACATTGTTGGTAATCTTTTCGGAATCTTCGGCGGAATCCTGTGTTCCGATGAAAGAACGAAGCGAATTCTCTGTCATCATAAAGCCGGTGATATCGTAATTGATGGCCAGAATGTAGCAGACCTGCCCCTCGTCGTTACGAATGTAAACGGTGCTTGATTTAAGAATTCTGCCATCCTTGGTCCTGGTGAGATATCCGAGATGATCGTCGATTTTGGACATATCGTTGTGGAGCGCATCGAGTACGACATGCGAGGGACCGTCGCCAAGCTGACGATTGCTTACATGACCGTTCTCAATATAGACGATGGAAGCGGAAAGCTTACCTTCGGACAAATCATGAATCACAACCTCACAATTGGAACCGAACTGTGATGCAATGGCATGAGCAATGCCTTTGAGTGTATCAAGGGAAATCATTGAAAAAACCTCCTAAATTACTTGGTACCGAAGAGACGGTCGCCACAATCGCCGAGACCGGGAACGATGTATGCGTTCTCGTTGAGCTTTTCGTCAACAACAGCGCACCATACGGGAATTTCAGGGTAAACCTTATGGAAAGCTTCGATGCCTTCGGGAGCAGCAATCATGCTGACCCAACGGATGTTCTTACAACCGCGCTTCTTGATGAAGTTGGTTGCTGCAATTGCTGAACCGCCGGTAGCGAGCATGGGATCGAGAAGGATAACTTCGCTGTCGGCTACGTCATCGGGAAGCTTGCAATAGTATTCTACGGGCTCGTGAGTATCATGGTCGCGATAAAGACCGATATGACCGACGCGAACCTGGGGGAGAATCTTAAGCATACCGTCAACCATGCCGAGACCGGCACGAAGAACGGGAACAAGAGTAATCTTACGATTGTGAGCCAGAACCTTGGTGGTACAGGTACAGATGGGAGTTTCGACCTCGATATCCTCAAGCTCAAAATCGCGGGTAACCTCATATGCCATTAACATAGAAATCTCGGAAACAAGCTCACGGAAATCCTTGGTAGATGTGTTCTTGTCACGCAGAAGAGATGTCTTGTGCTGAATGAGAGGGTGGTCAAAAATGAAAGCATTTTCAAACTGCTGTTGCATGATAATTACTCTCCTTTTAGATTATTTTGCTGAATATTTGCCAAGCGTACTAAAGATACATGTCGTCAATAAACACTTGCACTAGTATCTTAACATATATAAAAATTTTTGTACAGTTTAAAAAAATAAAAATTGTGACAGTTTGTGCTACAACTTTGATAAAGAGTATGATAGAATTATATGGATAGTAACATCTTGACAAATTCATATCGAAGGAAGGTAAGAACTATGAAGCTCTTGAAGGAACGAATCCGCAAGGATGGAACGGTTAAGCCCGGAAACGTATTAAAGGTGGATATGTTTTTAAATCACCAGATTGATGTCAGCCTGCTCAATGAGATGGGCAAGGAATTCTATCGTCTTTTCGGCGACAGGGAAATTACAAAGATTCTTACAATTGAGGCCTCGGGCATTGCAATAGCTTCCATTGCCGCACAGTATTTCAATGTTCCCGTTGTCTTTGCAAAGAAGGCACAGTCCATTAATCTGGACGGAGATTCGTACACTACTAAAATTCAGAGCTTCACACATAAAAAGGTTTACGATGTAATAGTATCAAAGAAGTATATCAGCCCGGACGACAAG
>JAZLIL010000171.1:0-3707 GCA_045617405.1 Lachnospiraceae bacterium
AAGGAACAAGGTAAGCTTACGGCCGAACTTGAGAAGGCTATTGAAGAGGCTAAGACTCTGGTTACGCTTGAAGATATATATAGACCTTACAAGCAAAAGCGCCGTACACGTGCTACTATCGCCAAAGAGAAAGGTCTTGAAGAGCTTGCGCGCTACATAATTACCATGACAGCAGAGGCTTGTTCAAAGGGCAAAAATATCACGCAGGAAATGATTATTAAAAAAGCCGAGGAGTATGTTAAGTGCGATAACGAGGATGCGTCAAAAAGCGTAAATTCAGCGCAGGAAGCAATAGAAGGCGCACAAGATATTATTGCCGAGCAGATTTCGGATAATGCCGATTTTAGAACACGCATCCGTAAGATGACCTACGATAAGGGTATAATCGAAACTGCCGCAAAGGATGAAAAAGCGGAATCAAATTATGAGATGTATTACGCATTCAGCGAGCCTGTTGAAAAGCTTGCCGGGCATCGTATTCTTGCCATAAATCGTGGAGAAAATGAGAAAGTTCTTACAGTTAAGCTAATTGCTCCGACAGAAGATATTTTACGTTTCCTTACCGGCGCAGCCGCAAAATTATGTGTCCGGGGACTAAACAAGCTTAAGGAAAGTGCGCTTCTTGATATAGACATTTTATGCAGTAAATCGGAAGAATCGGAGGATGAGACTACTTCCGAAGGAATAAGCGCAAGTGCAATAAATGCTCTTGCAAATAAGCTAAACGGAGGAGCAATCAACAAAAGAGGTAATCGTACCGCAAACGATAGCAGGATGAAGTTTAATCCCGAGGCAATTCCGGAAGTGTTTTCTCGTACGGTAAAAGATGCGTATGAGCGCCTTATATCTCCTTCAATCGAGCGTGAAATCAGAAACGGTCTTACCGAAAAAGCTGAAGACAGTGCAATAAATGTTTTCGGTAAAAATCTCACGCAGTTGCTGCTTGCTCCGCCTATTAGCGGCAAGACTGTTCTCGGATGGGATCCGGCTTTCCGTACAGGTTGTAAGCTTGCCGTCGTAGATGCTACCGGAAAGGTCCTTGATACAAAGGTTATTTTCCCTACAGCACCTCAAAATAAGATTGCAGAAGCAAAGGAAGAATTAAAGAAACTTGTAAGCAAATATATGGTTGACATAATATCGGTCGGAAACGGAACCGCATCAAGAGAATCGGAAGCGGTGATTGTTGATTTTATCAAAGAGATGGGCGGTAAATTGCAATATGTAATAGTAAATGAGGCAGGTGCCTCAGTTTACAGTGCAAGCAAGCTTGCAACCGAGGAGTTCCCGAACTTTGATGTTGGGCAACGTTCAGCAGCTTCCATAGCAAGAAGGCTTCAGGATCCTTTGGCAGAACTTGTTAAGATTGATCCAAAATCAATCGGTGTAGGCCAGTATCAGCATGATTGCGATCAGAAGAAACTTGCACAGGCTTTGGGCGGCGTGGTTGAGGCAAGCGTTAATAAAGTCGGTGTCGACCTAAATACTGCATCGGTTCCTCTTCTGTCATATGTATCCGGAATCAGCAAAACGGTCGCATCAAATATAGTTTCTTATCGTGAGAAGAATGGTAGATTTACAAACAGAAAACAACTGCTTAAGGTGGATAAGCTAGGGCCCAAGGCATATGAGCAATGTGCAGGATTTTTAAGAATAACAGGAGGAGACAATCCGCTTGATGCAACAGGCGTGCATCCCGAATCGTATGAAGCCGCAACAAAACTCTTAAAGGTACTCGGCATTAATCAGAATTCCGAGAATACTCTTAAGGAGACTGCAATAATAAAGCAAGTTTATAAGCAGATCCCTGATAAGAAAAAACTGAGTGAAGAACTCGGAGTCGGTGAGATTACCTTGGAAGATATAGTAAACGAACTTGAAAAACCGGGACGCGATCCGAGAGAGGATTCGCCCAAGCCTATTCTTCGAAGTGATGTGCTTGAAATGAAAGATTTAAAGCCCGGAATGATATTAAAGGGTACAGTCAGAAATGTAATAGATTTCGGTGCTTTTGTAGATATCGGTGTTCATCAGGATGGTCTTGTGCACATATCTCAGATATGCGACAAATTTATCAAGCATCCGCTTGAGGCCGTATCGGTAGGCGATATAGTTGAGGTTAGGGTTCTTGAAGTTGACGAAAAGAAGAAGAGAATTTCTCTTTCGATGAAACTGTAGATAAAGAAAAACGGCGGATGAAATGTTTCATCCGCCGTAAAAATATACCGATTGTCGATTAATTACTTAATGATAGCCTGAGCGTCTTTTGCAGCCTTTGCTAAAGAAGTAGCATCAAACTGGCTGTTAAGTGCTAAGAAATAAGCCTTTGCATCAGTGATAGCTTTTTCAGCTGCCTGACGATCTGCTACAGCCTTTGCGTAATCAGCAACAGCTGCATCAAGCTGAGCCTGGAAAGAGGTATTAACCTTTACAAGATCTGTAAGCGAACCAACGTTCTGCTTCTTAACTCTTTCTGTCTCAATAGCGTTTCCTAAAGCTGCCTGTAAATAATTCAAATAGTTCTGCTGTTCAGCAATGTTACTCTTTACAACATCGGACTTAACTGTATCTACGATAGCATGCATAGAATTGATGTCACCCTGTCCGCAGTTATTGTCAAATGAAACAAGAGTTGAAACATCGTTTCCGAATGCTGTCATCTTGTTTGTAAGCATATCAGATTCTGCTGTCAATGTAGATTCTGTAGCCATTACGGGTGTAGCAAATGCTACAGTAAGAATTGCTGTTACAAGTAAAGCTTTAATTGATTTTTTCATTTTTATTCCTCCGAAAATATGTAATTTCACACACGATATGTGATAAATAGCATTCTATCAAAAATGCGTCGATGTTACAAGTGCTTTGTACACGATGGATGGAGTTATGTAAACTTAATAAAAAAGATCGTAAAAAAGATTATCGCAAAAATACACTGACCAATTTCTTTTGTCTGTGGTAAACTTGAAGAGAATGCCATAGCCTTAGCCGATAAGGATTCTGAAATAGCTGAACTAAAGAGGAAACTTGAGTTGTTTGAAAATCGCAGCAAATGATGTCGGTTTACTTGGCAGAACTCACTAGCAGTCATTATATAAAATGAAGCCGTTGATTCACTATAGCAGAATGAATTGATGGCTTCATTTTTTGTCAGCAGCAGCGATTACTTTGTGACATTGTCACCATATCCTGAAGAAAATGAACAATTTGTGGGTTGCGCAAAGAGGGTTGCTACCAAAACAAAGTAAAAATATGTAAAAGTGTATGAAAAACAATAGACATATCGATTTATTTTTGTAACAAATGAATGACAAAAGGTGCTTTGTTGTGCTACAATGGTAGCGAAGATTTTTTTCAGAACATGAATGAAATCTTAGAATGGTCAATATAAGCGGGAGGTATAACATGACACCATTGGTTTTTACAAATGAGAAATGTATCGGATGTAACAAGTGTATCAGCGCGTGCAGCTGCAACGGTGCGAACATTGCGGTTTGCGAAGACGGACAGAATCGAATTGAGGTAGACCCTGAGAAGTGTATTGCGTGCGGAGCTTGTTTTAAGGCGTGTGAACACAATGCCAGAGAATTTAACGATGATACGGAAAGATTTTTTGAAGATCTTAAGAAGGGTGAGAAGATTTCAATTCTGTTAGCACCGGCATTCATGGCAAATTATCCTACGGAATATGAATCGATTCTCGGAGCTTT
>JAZLIL010000172.1:0-2274 GCA_045617405.1 Lachnospiraceae bacterium
GGAAGAGATGAAGAACTACGTAGAAGAGAAGAACATCTGCTGTCCGTCCTGCGGAAAGCACAACTTCACAGATATCCGTCAGTTCAACCTGATGTTCAAGACATTCCAGGGTGTTACAGAGGATGCCAAGAACACAGTATATCTTCGTCCCGAGACAGCACAGGGTATCTTCGTAAACTTCAAGAATGTTCAGAGAACATCAAGAAAGAAGGTTCCTTTTGGTATCGGTCAGATAGGAAAGTCATTCCGAAACGAGATCACACCCGGCAACTTCACATTCAGAACACGTGAGTTCGAGCAGATGGAGCTTGAGTTCTTCTGCAAGCCCGGTACTGATATGGAGTGGTTCCAATACTGGAGAGCATTTTGCCGTGACTGGCTCATCGCTCTTGGAATCAAGGAAGATGAAATGCGTCTTCGTGATCACAGCCCCGAGGAGCTTTGCTTCTACTCAAAGGGTACGACCGACATCGAGTTCCTCTTCCCGTTCGGCTGGGGCGAGCTTTGGGGTATCGCAGACAGAACAGACTACGATCTTACACAGCACCAGAACGTATCAAAGGAAGATATGAGCTACTTCGACGATGAGACAAGCGAGCGCTACATTCCTTACGTTGTGGAGCCTTCGCTCGGTGCCGACAGAGTAACGCTTGCATTCCTCTGCGCAGCATATGATGAGGAGGAGCTTGAAGGCGGCGATGTTCGGACTGTTCTTCATTTCCATCCCGCACTTGCACCTGTAAAGGTGGGTATCCTTCCCCTCAGCAAGAAGCTTGGCGAGGGTGCTGAGAAGATTTACGCAGAGCTTTCGAAGTACTATAACTGCGAGTACGATGACCGCGGAAACATCGGTAAGCGTTACCGCCGCCAGGACGAGATCGGTACTCCTTTATGCGTAACATACGATTTCGATTCAGAGACAGACAATTGCGTAACGGTACGTGAGCGTGACACCATGGCTCAGGAGCGTATCCCGATTGCAGATCTTAAGAATTATCTTGAGGAGAAGCTGGCATTCTAAGCGCCGCGGCGCAGCTTGAAGCTTGCGGAGAATCGGACATTTTGAATGCCGCGGCGCGGCTTGTGAACAGGTTTGTATAGTTGAAATCCCCCTTCCGATTGCCGGAGGGGGATTTTTGCGTTGGGATACGTCGCAGGCAGGGGAGAAACAGGTAGAATTTTACAAAAAAGTACATGAATCGGCTCAGTTTTTGTATTAATTAACGCTTTCCTTTTTCATTAAGGTGTGTTACAATACTTCCGTTAACTACGTGGGCACGGCGTTTTTTTGGAGAAGGATGTCGGGCGTTGCTTTTTTTACGTTTAACCTGTCTGATGGCATTGGGGTTATAAAGCATCACGTAGATTGTATACTATACTTAGGAGGTAATCCGAAAGATGAAGAAATGGGTGTATAAGTTTGAAGAAGGCAGCGCTGACATGAGAAACCTTCTCGGTGGTAAGGGCGCTAACCTTGCAGAGATGACCAACATTGGTCTTCCTGTTCCTCAGGGTTTTACTATTACTACTGAGGCATGTACACAGTACTATGAGGACGGCCGTGAGATCAACGACGAGATCCAGGCAGAGATTAACAAGAACATTGCTGCCCTTGAGGAAGTAACAGGAAAGAAATTCGGTGACAAGGAGAATCCCCTTCTCGTTTCAGTTCGTTCAGGTGCCAGAGCATCGATGCCCGGTATGATGGACACAATCCTTAATCTCGGACTTGACGAGACAGTTGTTAACGTTCTCGCTGAGAAGTCAGGCAATCCCCGTTGGGCTTGGGACTGCTACAGAAGATTTATCCAGATGTATTCTGATGTTGTTATGGAAGTTGGTAAGAAGTACTTCGAAGAGCTCATCGATGAGATGAAGGCAAAGAAGGGCGTTACCTTTGATGTTGAGCTTACTGCAGACGATTTAAAGGAGCTTGCGGGACAGTTCAAGGCTGAGTACAAGGCAAAGCTCGGTGATGAATTCCCTGATGATCCCAAGGTTCAGCTTATGGGCGCTATCAAGGCAGTATTCCGTTCATGGGATAACCCCCGTGCAAATGTTTACCGTCGTGACAACGATATCCCTTATTCATGGGGAACAGCTGTAAACGTTCAGTCAATGGCATTCGGCAATATGGGCGATGACTGCGGAACAGGTGTTGCATTCACACGTGATCCTGCAACAGGTGCAAAGGGTCTCTTTGGAGAGTTCCTTACAAATGCACAGGGTGAGGATGTTGTAGCAGGTGTTCGTACACCTATGCACATCACAGAG
>JAZLIL010000173.1:0-10366 GCA_045617405.1 Lachnospiraceae bacterium
GGACCAAAAACGCAGAATGAATTTTCGTTCTGCAAAGAAGAAAAACGCAGGCGTAGCGGGCTACGTCAAGTTTTTCTGATGAAGCAGTAGGAAATTCAGGCAAGTTATTTGGTGTAGTTATTTGCAGGACGATGCACTAGACCCGGACCGAATGAGAAAGAGGTGCTCTATGTTTGATTGTGTTGTAGTTGGAGCAGGTGCGGCAGGGCTTACCGCTGCGATTACGGCTGCGCGGAATGGCAGGAAGGTGCTTGTTCTTGAGCAGGGCGAAAAGGCGGGAAGAAAGATTGCCGCGTCGGGAAACGGAAAATGCAATTTCACAAATGAAGTGATCAATATCACGAAGTACAGAACCGATGATGCGGCAGCGCTCGAGTGCATTCTGAGCGGTGACGCATACAAGCATGTCTGTGACTTCTTAAATTCCGTGAATCTCGATATCAAAACAAGGAACGGTTACGCATATCCTGCAAGTGAGCAGGCAGCGAGTGTGGTTAAGGCGCTGCTCCTCGAAGCATGTTCTACAGGCGTAGAAATCAGATACGGAGTAAAGGTCACCTCTGCCGCCGTTTGCGGCAAGGGATTTACCGTAAAAGGAGAGACTGCGGGCGGAGCCTTCAAAGAGAAGTGCACGAGTCTGCTGATAGCCGGCGGCGGAAAGAGCTGTCCGAAGCTTGGCGGCAGTGATATCGGCTATTTAATCGCAAAAAGCTTCGGCCACACGGTGAGCGAACCGCGTCCGGCACTTGTCAAGCTTAACTGCGCCGAGAAGTTCTGCAGGACACTTTCGGGCGTTCGCTGCGAGGCGAGGGTTTCAACAGTAATAAACGGCTGGGATTCGACTGCCGAAGAAGGTGAGATTATCTTCACGGACAAAGGTATCAGCGGTATTCCGGTCATGATTCTGAGCGGAAATGTATCAGAGGCTCTGTCCGAAGGCAGAAAGGTAGAACTGAGCGTCGACTTCATGAAGAACAGAACCGTGAACGAAGTGATTTCTCTTCTCGAAAAGAAATTCGGCACCTTCAAAGACCGCACAAACGAGGAAGTGCTTAACGGAATGTTTAACTCAAAGCTGAATTACGTCCTTCTGAAGAATGCCGGTATCGATCCCGAAGCGAAGAACGCAGGCCTTAGCGGGGCACAGTGCAGGAAACTCGCCGCGCTAATAAAGGACATGCGGCTTTCAATTACCTCCACGGCCGGCTTTGACGAGGCCCAGGTCACAAGCGGAGGCGTTCTCCTTCATGAGATCAGCGCTTACACGATGCAGTCTTCACGTGTTCCCGGACTCTTCTTCGCCGGCGAAATCATCAATGTCGACGGAATCTGCGGCGGCTACAACCTCACCTTCGCATGGCTCTCCGGCGAAATCGCAGGCAAAAATATGTAACACCGTCCCCCCTGCCCTATTATTCCACGTACAGCTTGAAAAATTGCACTCGCAACAAGTGCTACGACCAGTGTTGTAGGCAAGAGACACGTGAATTCTCCGGCGAAGCCTACCAGCCAAAGAACCGTCCCACCGTGCCGAGCACTGACCAAAGAACCGTCCCCTGGTGGTATCCCACCGTCCCCTGGTGGGATAGGCAAGTGCTTGACAAGGCTAATGAAACGGAATAAAATAATAACACATAATAACACATAATAACACGGTTTTTGAATAATAACAGATAATAACACGGAGGAACCATGTCTGCAAACAATCCGTTTAATCTTAATTTTGGTGTTGAGCCGGACAGAAATGTCGATCGCTCTCGTATTATCTCCGAGATAATAGAAAACTTTAACAGTGCTTCACCTTCGAGCATGTCGTATCTGATCACCGGCGTTCGCGGATCCGGAAAAACTGTTTTAATGAACACCATCGCCAACAGGCTGCGTGAGTCCGCGAATTGGATCGTATTACCGCTCAATCCGATGCGGCCAATGCTCAACATGCTTGCTGCAAGTTTGTACGACGATGCAAAGGTTTCAAAACTTTTTATCAGTTCGGAGCTGAATCTATCAAATTTCGGGATAGGAATGACTTTTAAAAAAGTTCCACCGATCTCTGACATTCAGGTCGCGATACGTCGTATGGCATCTCTGATCAAGGACAAGGGAAAGCGTATCCTTGTTACCGTTGATGAGGTTACCAAAAGTGACAACCTTATTGAATTTGCAAGTGCCTATCAGGATCTTATCGGACAGAAGCTTCCTGTTTTTTTGCTAATGACAGGTCTTTACGAAAATATTGAATCCCTTTCAAAGGACAAACGCTGCTCGTTCCTGCTTGGAAATGAACGAATAAAGCTTGATCCTTTGTCTGTTACCGGTATGAAAAACATCTATGCACAGACATTCCAGACAGATGATAACGAAGCACTTAATATGGCTCTTTTTACAAGAGGCTATTCCTACGCATTTCAGGTTCTCGGATATCTAAGATGGGAACTGGAGCAGAGCAATGCCTACTCCGGCCTCGCATCAATAGAAAGAGCTTTTGATATGAAAATGGAAGCATACGCCTACGAAAAAATATGGGAAGATCTGCCGCCAAACGAAAAGAAGCTTGTGCTTATTATATCAAAACATGACAAACCTGATATTGAAACCCGCACGATCATGGAACTTGCGGGGCTTTCAAACAGTGAGTATTCCGTCTACCGCGACAGACTTTCAAAGCGTGGTCTGATAAACGCAAAGGAGCGCGGCGTAATCTCTCTGGCACTTCCGCGATTTGATATCTTTGCCTTAGATCACGAGCGTTATTACTAAATCAGGATATAATCGTGCAGGAGCGATAACTTTTTGTAAACAACTGCAAAATAATGGAGGTAAAACATGGACGAAAAGAAGATCACAGAGTACCTTGATTCACTTGAGGCGCGCGGGATTCCGAGCGTGGATTGCATTATGATGCAGGATCATGAGGTTGTCTACAGGCATATGAACGGCACGGTGAATGTCGAAAGGACGAAAAAGGTTACCGAAGACCAGCTGTATCTGATGTATTCGATGACGAAGGTCACGACTATGACGGCACTCATGCAGCTTGTGGAGCAGGGAAAGCTCTCGCTCGACGATGAAGTCGCGAAGTACCTTCCCGCCTACGACAAGCTCACCGTCCGCCGCAGTGACGGCACTGTCACGCCTGCAAAGAACAGGCTCCTTATTTGGCATCTGGCTTCAATGCAGTCAGGTCTTGATTACGACCTCGCGCGCCCCGGCATCAGGCGTGTCCTGAAAGAAAAAGGCAATTTGGCCTCGACGAGGGAGCTTGTTGACGCCTTTGCTGAATCACCACTGAATTTCGAACCTGGTGAACGCTATTTATATAGCTTAAGTCATGATGTTGTGGGAGCGATCATCGAAGTTGTGAGCGGAATGAAGCTTGGCGAGTACTTTAAGAAGAACATCTTTGAACCGCTCGGGATGAATGACACAACCTTTGCGGCGCCACTGACGGAAAATGACAGGCTCGCCGCACAGTACGTGCTTGCCGAGATGCCTGGAAAAGGCTCGCCGGCTCAAAACGGTCTCCCTCTTGCAATCGACGGAAGCGGAAATGTTGTTGGTGCGGTAAAGCATGTCCGCCCGCACAACATCTACTGCCTGTCAGAATCTTACGAAAGCGGCGGAGCAGGGCTTATGAGCAGCACGGCCGATTACGCAAAGCTCGCTGACACGCTCGCATGCGGCGGAGTTTCGAGTAACGGCACAGTGATTCTTACGCCCGCCTCTATCGACACTATGCGTACGAACCTTCTCGGGCCCGCATCACTTCAGGACTTCAAGAACACAACAAGCAACGTCGGCTACGGCTACGGGGTCGGTGTCATGACACTTCTCGATCCGTCGTTCTCCGCTTCTCCCGCAACGAAGGGCTTCTTTGGCTGGAACGGAGCTGCCGGCAGCGCGATCATGATGGATCCTTCGACAAAGCGCTCGTTCGTCTTTACCATGCACGTACTCGGCTGTGAATTTGCCTACGCTGAGATCCATCCGCACCTCAGGGATCTGATGTACTGATTCGCCAGACTCGCCACGGGAACCAGCCAAAGAACCGTCCCCGTGGCGAGTTCGGCGAGTTCGGCGCACCCGTACTTGACGCCTTATCAGATTCGTGCTACGATACAGATGTTTCTGACACTGAAACTCATTTTGATTTGAGGTGAAAGATCGGTCTGCCACAGGGCTGTTTTGATTGCAGGGCTGTATCTTTCGATACGGCTTTTTTATTTGCAGGAGAAACCGTCCGCTAAAGATACCGTTTTGCATGGATGCGCACACTTTTGCAGAGTTTTTTGCTGATGCGGCGCAAAGCGGCGACATGCTTTCACAATCCTTAGGAGGTTTGCATATGAAAACCAGAGTAGCGGTTGTTTCTGTCATCGTAGGGGACTCTTCAAGCGTTGAGCGTCTCAATGCCATTCTTTCCGAGTACCGTGATTACATCATCGGACGAATGGGTGTGCCTTACCGCGAGAAAAATGTCAACATAATCTGCGTGGCTGTGGATGCTCCCGAGGATGCGATTAACACCCTGACAGGCAAGATAGGACGACTTCATGGAATCAGTGCCAAAACTAATTTTTCAAATTTAGTTACGGAGGCATGAAATGAAAAAGTATTTAGCATGTGTAATCATCGCAGCCATGGCAGTGCTCTGCCTTTCGGCGTGCGGAAGCACAAATTGTGAACCGGCGGAGAATGAGGCAGCAAAGCCTGCCGATTCGACAAACGAAGCACCACAGCAGGCAGCGAACCCTGCCGATTCGGGAAACGCAGCAGCAAAGCCTGAAGAAGTTGATATCAACATCGGCGTTCTGAACGGCCCGACGGGAGTAGGTGCGGTTGCCGTCATGAACAGGGCCGACAGCGGCGAGTACAGCAGGTACCACTTTACGCTGACACCCGAACCGACAGACATCGTGGCGCGTCTATCAAACGGAGATCTTGATATAGGCGCACTTCCCACGAATCTGGCGTCAAATCTCTACAACAAGACAAACGGTGATATTAAGATCATCGCGCTCAACTGCCTGGGCGTTCTTTATATCCTTGACAACGGGAACGGCATCACGAGCGTGGCGGATCTCATGGGAAAGACCATCTACGCGAACGGGCAGGGGGCAAATCCCGAGTACGTTCTCAACCATGTGCTGAGGCAAAACGGCCTCGAACCGGGAACAGACGTATTTGTCGAGTTCCTTGAGGCAAGCGATATCACGGCAAAAATGATTTCCGGTGACATTTCCATCTGTATGTTGCCCGTGCCCGCAGCGACCACGGTTATGATGAAGAATCCCGATGTCAGCAGGGCACTCGACCTGACGCAGGAGTTCGCCGATGCGTGCGGCGACGGGACACAGCTTACGATGGGCTGTCTCGTGGCGACAAAGAAGTTCATTGAGGCCCACAAGGCGGACGTTGAGCTGTTCCTCGAGCGTTACAGCACCGGCATCACAGAGGTTCTCGCCGATGTATCCGCAGCAGCCGGGCTCGTTGCGAAGTACGGTCTCACCGGAAGCGCCGCAATTGCCGAGAAGGCCATTCCCGACTGCAGTCTGACCTGCATCACCGGAAGCGATATCAAACCTGCCGTAGAAGGCTACTATAAGGTACTCTTCAACGCAGATCCCAAGGCCGTCGGCGGAAAGCTTCCCGACGATGACATCTACTACACCAGGTAGTCATTTACCGGCGATTCGGGGAGCGGCCCGGAAAGACCTGATTTTCGACGGGAAAACCGTAAAGAATGAGCGCGAAAAGAGAGATACCATGAAAAACAGAATTCCGAAATGGTTAAAGGTTCTTGTGTCGATTGTTTTCTGGATCGGCATATGGACACTGATTTCATCGATCATAGACAAAGAGCTTCTTGTGCCGGCACCGACGGTGGTGGCACAGAGGCTTTGCGCGCTCATCACGGAAACTTCATTCTGGGTTAAATCGGGAATTTCGCTTGCGAGGATTGTCGCCGGTTTCGCAATCGGCTGCGTTGCGGGTGTCCTTCTTGCGGTGCTTTCTTTTGTGTCTGAGCTTGCCGAAGCTGTTATCATGCCGTTCATACGCGTCGTTCGCGCCACACCTGTGATGTCCTTCATCATGCTTGTCATGCTGTTCGTCGGCTACAATTTTGTCCCCGTGTACATCGCAGGCCTTCTTGTAACTCCCATCATGTATATGAACGTTTTGAACGGAATCCGCCAGGTTGATAACAAATTGATTGAAGTTGCGGACATATTCGACTTTAGTCGTGTCAAAAGACTGAAGCTGCTCTATGTCCCTGCGGTTGAACCGTTTTTCGCCTCCGGCGCAGTCACTTCTCTCGGACTTGCCTGGAAATCAGGCATCGCTGCCGAGGTTCTCTGCCAACTGAAGCTGTCAATCGGCGGCGAGATGTATTTCTCCAAGCTCTACCTTGAAACTCCCGATCTTTTCGCCTGGACTATTGTAATCATCCTTCTGAGTCTTGTACTCGAAAAGGCATTCAATAAACTTGTAGATGTGCGGCTCTCAAAAAAGCGTCGCAACGGAGAGCAGATGTCAGTGAATCCCATGACTGTGAAAGGGCAGCCGACGGAAATGATTCCGGTGGAGCGTCAGCCTGCCGGAGAGACACCCGAAAAACGTTCGATGCGCGAACAGTGTAGCAGTGCGATTGAAATTGAGGGCGTTTCGGTATCATTTGGGAACCAAAAGGTTCTTGAAAACCTGACTTTGAATATCGGTGGCGGTATTACCTGCATTATGGGTGAGAGCGGTTCCGGAAAGACAACGCTTCTAAGGACAATCGCCGGGCTTCTAAGTTACGATTCGGGCGAAATCAGAAAACATCCCGAGCGTGTTGCGTTTATGTTCCAGGAGGATCGTCTTCTTCCTTGGCTTACAGCTGTAGAAAACATCGCGGCAGTTTGCGATGACGAGTCAAAATCCCGAAGCCTTCTTGAGCAGCTTGAGCTAACCGGACACGAAGATAAGCTTCCTGCGGAGCTTTCCGGCGGCATGCAGCGCCGCATTGCACTTGCGCGCGCAATAGCTTTCGAAGGTGACATTCTGATTCTTGACGAGCCTTTCAAAGGTCTTGATGCAGCCCTCGCCGAACGAGTCAGCGCATTTCTGCGTACTCTCACTATCCCGATTATTATCGCAACTCACGACGAATCTGACATATCCCGTCTCAATGCATCGAAGATAACACTGCTTAAAACAGCGAAGAGTACCAGCGGATGAGGGCGTCGCCGAACCACATTGCGGTGACGATGCCGGCAGAGAGGTACGGTCCGAGGGCGAGGCGACTGCCCTGGCCCTGAATTTTCATTCTGATGAGGTGGATTACGCACGCATATAAAAGACCGGCTATGAATGCGACTATCGTCAGTTTCCAGCCAAGTAAGAGCCCTGCGGCAAACATGAGCTTCACGTCCCCGCCGCCAAGGGCTTTTCCTTTTGATGCGTAGTAGATGATGGCAAGCGGAATGCTGACAATCAGCATTCCGATGATGTGAGAAAGCCGGTCGGTGTTTTCAAATGACGTAAGTGCGGCGCCGAAGACCAGAATTGCGATGTTGAAGCCGAGCGGGATTTCATAGGTTCTCCAGTCGATGACCGAGATTGCAACGAGACAGATGATTGCGGGCAGGTATGCGATGAGCCTTATCGAAGGACCGCAGACGATGCCCGTTACCGCAAAGAGGATGCCGGTTGCAGCTTCGACTGTCGGGTACTGCTTCGAGATGGGTGCCTTGCAGTAGCGGCACTTGCCCCCGAGAAAGATCCACGAGAAGAGAGGAACAAGGTCGAGCGGGCTTAAGACATGGCCGCACTTCATGCAGTGTGACCGTCCCTTAACGACTGACTCTTTGAGGGGAATCCGAAGAATCAGAACATTCACAAAGCTTCCAAAAACTATTCCGAGAATAAAAAGAAAACAGTAAACAAGAAAATTCGACATATTTATTCAGCTTCCCTTCTATAAATCTCTATTTTGCCGCAGGAGATTCTGCGTCATATCCCGGGTAAAACTCACAGGGTAAAAACTGCGTACTTTCTCACGTGCAAAGTCACGGGAAAGCGATGGCACAATTAACTAATTCGTACGCAAAACAGGGCGATTCACACAATATTCACACTGTTATCACGGTTTTGATATACCATAGGAACATAATACTATCAACGTCAGGCAAAAGCAACTGATGATAAAGCGGATTGAACTACAAAATCTCGCACGGAAATTTACAGCAGGCACTAAATGTTGCGCTCATTATGTCGATATGGTATATTGAAGACGATAATAGGGACAACCATAAATGGCTGTTTTCGGTTGAAAGAGAACCTGAAGAAAAAGAAACCGAATAAAAGTGTTTATGGTTGAATGCAAATCAGGAGGGCCGCTGTTATATGAGCAGGGCAATAATTGTTGAGGTCGGACAGGTTTACACGAAGCTTGTCTGGTCCGACTACAATAAAAAGCATAATAGGGTCTACAAAACCCACATCTACAAGACTCCCGAGGAGACTGTGGAGGAGGGGTATGTAAGGGACATTGAGACCTATGTCGGTATGCTTCGTCACGAGATGAAGAAGGCCGGCATCACAGGAAGGAACATTGTCTTTACGATTGGTTCGAGCAGAGTTTTAAGCCGTGAGGTCGTGATTCCCCTGATTCAGAAGAGGCTGATTCCAAGACTGATCGAGTCCGAGCGCAAGGAGTACTTCCCCATGGACATCTCGGACCATCTGATCGCTTTTGATATAGTCGGCAGGGATGAAGAAAAGAAGAAGATGAAGCTGATGCTCTATGCGGCACCGACATACCTGATCAGAAATTATCAGGCGATTGCGGTCGCAGGTCACTTCAATCTTCTTTCAATTGACTGTGTCGGAAACTCTGTTTACCGCTGGGTTTGCAGAGAGCTCGGCAGAAAGCTTTCCTTCCTGCTTCAGATTAATGAGAACAATTCAATGCTTACCGTTGTTGAGAACGGTTCAATGACTCTTCAGAGGAATATGAACTTCGGAAGCGAGGTTCTCTGTGATGCCTTTATGGCAGGCGGAAACCCTGAGGGCTTCGACCGCGACACGGCGATTGCCCTTATCAGACGCGAGGGATTTCCGGATACAGGTGAGAAGAACGGTCTGTGGGAAGCTACAAGACCGTTTATTGGCAACCTTTCCCGAATCGTTGAATTCTACGTCAGCAAGAACAGAAATGTTTTCATTCCGTGCATTTACCTGACGGGTGCAGGCGCCAGCGTGCCCGGACTTGATGACATGATTTCCGACGAACTCGGTCTTCCGGTAAAGCGCCTTGACGAGACAACGGAGCTTCTCCCCACACAGCCCGTAACGGACGAGATGCTTGAGATTGAGGGCGAGGAACAGGGCAAGAAGAAAAAGAAGGAAAAGAAGCCGAAAGAAAAGAAGCCAAAGGAGCCTGAGGATCCAAAATTTTTCGACCGTGCGAATCTCTACGACGGCGTCTTCATTGCAAGCATCGGCGCAAGCTATCGCAGCGTTGACTTTCTTGAAGCGAGCGCGGGATATGTTCCGAAGGAGAGCTTCTCACTTCTGTTTATGTGGATCGTCCTGATCCTTGTGGCAGTTGCGGGAGCAGCCTGGACGGCAAATGCCATGATTACCTATGACGAGACAGTCAAGAGGAAGGAAGAGATTGTTGAAAGAGTTGCAGGCGAGGAGGCGCAGCTTGCCGATTACGACAGGCTCTACAGCATCATCACACAGTATGATACGATTCAGGCTCTTGCGGACTCAACCAGGAACAACGACGAGTACCTTAATATGGTCATGGAGATGATTGAGAAGAAGATTCCTACGAATGCTATCATCACTTCAATGACTTCATCGGATTCGGGGGTCAACATCTCCCTTGTAGCGACCTCAAGACGTGAGGCGGCAAAGACAATGCTTCAGATGAGAAGCCTCGAGTGCTTCAGAAGTGTTGCTTTCAGCGGCCTTTCAGATGACATGAACGAGGATGGTCTCGCAAGTGTATCCTTTAACGCAAGCTGTTCATATCCCGATTCATTAGCGGAGGTGGACCATGAAGATTAGCAAGCGCAACATTACAAAGCTGCTGATCCTCTTAGCAGCTGCCGTCATCATCGCAGTTTCCTACTACTTCGGCTACAAGCCTTATACGGAGCAGCGCCATCAGGCAGAGGCAGAGATTGCCGACCTTGAGATCAAGGAAAGAGAGCTTCTTGCAAGGATTGATTCGCTTGACAATCTTCGCGAGCAGGCAGGACAGTTTGACCGGAAATTGCAGAACCTGATTTCAAAATACGGTGAAAGCAGTTCCCTCGAACAGGGACTGATCACAATAGACACAATAATCAAAAGCACCGGACTGGTAATC
>JAZLIL010000174.1:0-3246 GCA_045617405.1 Lachnospiraceae bacterium
TGAATGATTTGTGTAGAAGACAGGAGCTTTATAAGACTATAAAGCTTTTTGTAATATTCCTCGATAGCTCAATGGTAGAGCACTCGGCTGTTAACCGAGGGGTTGTTGGTTCGAGCCCAACTCGGGGAGTTTCTTTTTGAAAGAAGTGTGGCGACATAGCCAAGTGGTAAGGCGTGGGTCTGCAACACCCTGATCACCAGTTCAAATCTGGTTGTCGCCTTAAAAAACTCCGGAAGCGGTTAGCTGTTCCGGAGTTTTTTCTTGCCGTATTATTGCTTTACGTTTTTTCTTATATATAAAGAACATGTTTCCTGCGGATTTTTTGAAGGTTTGGGAATATTTTTTCTACAGGCGTTCGTGATTAACAGTAGGACTGCTCCACTTTGATGACTGCATTATACTTTCTGTCGATTGCATGAATTGACGCACAGATAATATTTTCAATGTTCTTTGCCTTTTCCATGTGCTCTGACGGAACAACGACGTCAAACAATACATTCGTGTGAGTTTCTCCGCGGACAATTCGAAGATCGTGGAACATGTACGACGTATCGATTGCTCTTACTATCTCTCCGACCTTCTCCTTGAGGTCGTTTATTTCCGGGTCATCGGTTATTACAGGATCGAGATGGATGCAAACATCACAGCCGTAGGCTTCCCTGAGATCGTTTTCGATGTTGTCGATGTGATCATGTGCTTCGAGAAAATCAAGAGTGTGTGACACCTCGGCATGAAGAGAGATCATGCAGCGTCCGGGGCCGTAGTCATGAATGACCATGTCGTGCATTCCTATTACTATCTCGTCCGAAAGAACTTTTTCTTCAATGGCGGCGACGAATTTGGAATCCGGTGCCTGACCGAGAAGCGGGGCGACAGTGTCTCTTGCCGCTTTGAATCCGGCATAGAGAACAAGCAGGGAAACAAGAGCTCCTATGTAACCGTCTATGTTAAGCTTAAATACCATATAGATAATCGCACCGACAAGAACAGCACCTGTTGAGATACAGTCACTCAGGCTGTCAGCCGAAGTGGCGAGCATAGCTTCCGACGAAAGCTTTTTTCCGAGTGTTCTGTTAAAGAAGCTGAGCCAGACTTTGATCAGTATTGCGGCAAAAAGAATGATTAATGACATAATGTCGTAGGCCGGGGTCTCGGGATGAATAATCTTTTCGATTGAGCTCTTCAGCAGTTCATATCCCATTACAACGATGAATGCGGAAATTAGAAGACCTGTCAGGTATTCGATTCTTCCGTGACCGAAGGGGTGATTGGTGTCAGCCTTTTTCCCGGCCATTTTGAAACCGATAACGGTTATTACTGACGATGCGGCGTCCGCAAGGTTGTTGAGGGCATCGGCCATTACCGAAACCGACCCGGTGACAAAGCCCGCAAAGAACTTTATTGAGCACAGTATGATATTTGCTATGATTCCGACAACACCCGAGAGTGTTCCGTAGGAATTGCGCACTTTCGGATCTGTAATGTTTTCTTTGTCTTTTATAAAAAGCTTTACAAGAAGCGACGTCATATATTTTACCTCCAGGATGCCTGATTCATTCATTATAGCATGTAGGGTACATTCGAACAATAAAAAGAGGTGCTCTTTTCGGTGGAAAAGATTGGCTGTATATGTTAGAATATCTGTGGTATCGGGTGCTTTTTGCACGTTTGCGGTCAAGCGGAAGTTTTATATACAGGAGGAACTTGTGGCAGATTTTAAGAAGCAGATAGATGAAATACTTGGCTATTCAATTGCAGGTGTTGCCGTAGAGGTCATTTTACGCGGAGTTATTGTGTTTGTTATCGGATTTGTTGTCGCTAAGCTTATCCTCGTGGGGATTAAGAAGCTTCTCTTCAAGTCAAAGATTGACAAGACGCTTCACACTATGCTCTATCAGATGATCCGGTTTGCCCTGTACTTTGTTGTAATCCTTACAGTTGTCAGCTCGGTCGGCATTCCGGTTACATCGTTTCTGGCGCTGTTCAGTGTCGTAGGTCTTGCACTTTCGCTGTCTATTCAGACTTCGCTCGGCAATGTTGCGAGCGGAATCACAATCCTTCTAACCAAGCCTTTTCAGGTCGGGGATTTTATCGAGGCAAGCAGCATTACCGGTACGGTTCATGAGATTAACCTAGTGTATACAAAGCTTTACACAGCCGACAACAAAGTTGTCTTCATTCCAAACAGTGAGATTGGGAACGAGCGTATTACTAATTTTTCGAGCCTTTCAAAGCGACGTGCCGAAGTAAAAGTCACTGCGTCCTATGACAATCCGATCAAGGATGTTAAAGAAGCGCTTCATGAGGCAATCGACAAGGTTTCGGGGGTGTTGCGTGATGAGGAGATTTTTGTCGCAGTCTCTGCCTATCAGGAAAGCGCCATTGAGTATACAATCCGCGTCTGGGTTGACAATGAGTACTATTGGAGCGGCTACTATGAGCTGATTGAGGAGATTAAAAACTGCTTCGATGCTCACGGAATTGAAATGACATATAATCATCTAAATGTTCACATGGATATGAAAGACAATCAGACAGAAAATCGAAATTAAGAGGCTTCTAATATGTACAAATACGTTCTTTTTGATCTTGACGGAACAATTACGGACAGCTCGGCGGGGGTTGTCAGATGTTTCAAGCTTGCACTTGACTACTTTGGAGTGAAAGCCGAAGACGACTATCTTCGCGACAGGGTAATCGGTCCGCCGCTTACCTTTTCCTTCGGGACTTATTTTGGCTTTGACGAAGAGCAGACGAAAAAAGCGGTAGAAATCTACCGGGCCGAGTACAGTACGAAGGGGCTTCATGAATTTACCATGTTTGAGGGTATGGACGAGCTTTTCCGGCGTCTCTTTGAAGCGGGCTGCAAGGTTGTTCTTGCAACATCAAAGCCGCAGGTGTTTTCCGAGCAGATTCTCGACGATATGAATGTCAGACAGTATTTCTGCTTCGTGAGTGGCGCAGAGCTTTCAAGCAGCGGCCGAAATAAGAAAACCGATATAATGCGCTATGCGCTTGAGCAGTGTAAAATAGAAAAGAATGAGGTCATAATGGTCGGTGACACAAAATTTGATGTTGACAGCTCGTCGGAACTTGGGATTCCCTGTATTGGTGTAACGTTCGGGTTTGGTTCGAGAGAAGAGCTTTTGCAGCACGGAGCGGATTTTGTGGTTGACAGTGTAAAGGAATTATCGGAGCTGTTACTGGTACATCGTCCTGCAAATAGCTACACCAAATAACTTGCCT
>JAZLIL010000175.1:0-2454 GCA_045617405.1 Lachnospiraceae bacterium
AATACGTATCCCCGGCCCTCCACATCGAAAATGCGGCAGCGGTACATCTTTGAATCAATGATCTTGAAGGGCTTTACAAGATCATCCTTAAGCATATCAAAATCAAACTCGCTGATTTCCTCAATCTTGAGGTCCGGAGCAAAGGAAGGATCGTAGACCTGCACGAGATCGCCATCCTCGGTGTAGAGGAACTTGCTCAGAAGTGCCGGATGATTCGAAATTGCCTTCGTAATCGCAGCAACCGCCTTCTCGCGGGGAATCTCGTTAAAATCGACCTTGAACATTGTGTTCAGGTTGAGCATGGTCGAAAGCGGCGTGTAGCACTGGTAGTCAAACATATATGTCTGAAAGCTTGTGAGCGCCTGAGGCTTGTGGAGGAACTTCTCGTTGAGCTCGTCGTTGCTCGATGCGTTTGCATCGGGATGCGCCTCGCGCCAGAGCTTTGCAATCTCGCGCGGTGTCCTGCCGCCGAAGATGTCGGATGCATTGAGTCCTGCGATGTTGCACTCTGACAGAACCTCCATGGCTGCAAGGGAATCGCCGCCAAGCTTGTAGAAGTCGTCAAGCACACCTATCTTTTCCATGTTAAGAGCTTTCTCAAAGCCTGCGCACAGCTTCTCTTCAATCTCATCGGCAGGAGCCTCGTAGTCGTTTAAGAAGTCATCGCTTGCGGGCTTGGGAAGGGCCTTTCTGTCCATCTTACCGGTTGCTTTGAGAGGAACGGTGTCGATGTGAATGAAGAAGTTCGGAATCATATAATAAGGAAGGTACTTCGACATCTTCTCCCTTGCCTCATCATCCGGGCAGGGCAGCGATTTTGCCGTGTAGTACAGGCAGATCATGGTTGAACGGGCATCCTGGAAGATCCTGCAGGCCGCAAAATCAAGCCCGAACACGCGCTTTGCAACTTCTTCGATTTCTCCGGGCTCAACACGGTTTCCGTTTACCTTGACCATGTCGCTGAGTCTTCCGCAGATAACAATCTCACCGTCCTCATTCTTCTTCGCAAGGTCGCCTGTGTGGTAGTAACCGTCGATGAAGTGTGCGGCTGTCTCCTCGGGAAGATTCATATAGCCTCTTGCATAGGGATTCCTGAAGATGAGCTCGCCCTCTTCCCCGTCGGGAACGACCTGACCGTTCTCGTCGACGAGCTTCACATCTGCGTCAAACATGCAGTGTCCGACGGGCGTCTGTTCGTAGAGCTTGTCAATCACAAAGTGTGTGACCATGAAACCGCTCTCGGACATCAGATAGCAGTTGTGAATGGTAAGACCTTCGAGGTATACGTCGTTCGCAGGCTCTGAACCGATAATGCAGAACGTGAGACCGGGCAGCTTGACCTTCATATGCCTGATGTGGGAAGGTGTCAGGAATGTACCGTTGATGTGATTCTTCATGAAGAACATACCGATCTTCATGGGATTCTTTACGATGTCGTAGGATACAATGTAAATAAAAACAGTATAGAAAAGGCCCTGTGACAGAATCAGCTGTGCAGCTATGAAGTTCATGGGAGCAACCATTGCAAAGCGCTCGTCGCCTTCAACGAAGATGCACTTGCCGTTCGCGGAGGTCGACACGGTCATGAGATCGAAGTTGCCGTACTCGTGGAGCACGCCCTTCGGGTTTCCGGTCGAACCGGATGTGTAGATGGCCATCGCCGCGTCGTGGGGGTCGGTCTCTGCAAAGCCGTCCTTCGGCTCATATTCCTGGATCTCGGCCCAGACCGTGCTGTCGATTACGAGCTTACAGCTGCAGTCCTTCTTCATGAATGCAACACGTTCGGGCTCGTAGGTGTCCTCGACCGTCAGAAAAGCGGAACCGTTTCGAAGAACTCCAAACTGCGCGATTACGGGCTGAATGCCTCTCGGGAGGAACAGCATGACCATGTCCTCCTTACCGATGCCCTTTGCCTGAAGGTAGGCGTAGACCTTGCCCGAGATGATCCCGAACTGCTTCATGGTTATCCCCTTCGGGATGGTGTCATCTGCGAGGATAAGCTTGTCGGGGTTGTTCTTAATGTTCTCCATTACCTGCTCAACAAATCTCATTTCGTGTACTTCCTTTCCGGTATATTATGATTTTACAGATTAGTATTGTAAATGCTATTTGCAATCCGCTTCGCTGCTTGCTCATATAAAAGCGGCGCTTCGTGCCTTACGAGGTACGGGGCTTGAAAACCCGCACCTCGTACAAGAGCACCCACCGCCTTAAGGCAGTGGGGTTTCTTGTACTTATTTTAATTCCGAATCAATAACATTATTGCACAGGTTATGGGAAAAGACAAGAGGGTGTGGGGATGGAAGAGAATGCCCGGGAAAGGGTAAGAGGGCGGCAGGGAGAAGTAAGAGGGCGGTTAAGAGAGGAAGAGTGAAAACAGATGGTTGAGAAAGACGGCTGTGATAAAGATGCAGAGAAAGGCGGCGCGAATTAAAATGTTGAAAAAGACGATTG
>JAZLIL010000176.1:0-18382 GCA_045617405.1 Lachnospiraceae bacterium
AGGAGCTTTCCGAAAACTTTGACTGTGAACCGGTTGAGTGCGTGTTTACACCTTCAAAGAAGGGTGAGATAGCAATGATACTCGAAGGCAGATGGTACCGTCTTCTTGCAAAGGAGCATCTTCTTGCAATAGAAGATCCGGTAAAGAGGCTTGATGTATCACTGCTTCAGGACTATGTTCTTGATCCGATTCTTGCGATAAAGGATCCGAGAACCGACAAGCGTGTTGAATTTGTCGGAGGAATCCGAGGGCTCGGAGAGCTTGAGAAGCGTGTAAGCGAGGATATGGTGCTTGGCTTTGGAATGTTTCCCACATCGCTTGATGAACTTTTCAGCGTCGCAGATGCCGGGAGACTTATGCCGCCGAAGTCAACATGGTTTGAACCTAAGCCCAGAAGCGGATTGTTCATCCATGACATAGGCACCAGATTTGACAATGCAGAATGACAGGAGGATTGCTATGAAGAAGGAATGCGGAATCTGTAAGGCGTTTAGGTTTCTGACAGGACTTGCCGTCTTTGCGGCCGGTGCTTTTGCACTCGTTAAGCTGTTTCAGAAGAAGGGTAAGGCAATCGAGGCAGGAAATGACAGAAGAAGCATCAAGGAGTATTTCGGTCTGTGCACCTCAAAGGAGATTACATGCTCCGGGGATGAGGTATTTGCAGGAATGACGGTTACTTCAATCATGAGTGCTGCGAACGTTGATATCAGTGGGGCGCAGCTTAAGGATGACAGCTTCATCAATCTGCGCAACTATTTCGGCTATGTTACGATTAAGGTTCCGAATGGGGTCAACGTCAAGCTTGACGGATGGTTCCAGCAGTCAAAGGTTAAGAACGAGTCATCGTGCAATCTTGAGTGTGCTCCGGTTGTATACGTTGCAGTCTACAGCTTCTTCGGGTGCATTAATGTTGTGACGGCCGATTGTTCCTGTGCCCCTAAGGAGCTTGAGGATGAGGACATTTTTGCGGAATAACTCATGGAAATAAACGAACTCTATAACATAATACAGGCGTATTCGGGTGAAGAAGGCACTGTTTCCGCGGCTTCGCTGAAGGAGGCGCTTTCTTTGCTTCGTGACTCTCTTCGCGAAAAGCTTCCGAAGAAGGAGCTGACTGCACTGAAGGCTTCGCTTAGTGGCAATGCACTGCCTCTTTCAGGCCTTTTGTCACATGATGATCCGGGGATAAGAAAGCTTGCGGCTGTTGTCATGGGAGAGCTTTCCCTTGATATTTTCGCTAAATCGCTTGTTTTGGCGCTTCACAGTGAAGAAAAAATCTATCTGAGAGAGTCTTATCTTAAGGCTCTTTCTTCAATGAATTACAGGCCTTTTATATCAGAGCTTAAAGAGAGGCTTTCCCTGATAAGAGAGTCCCTCACGGCTTCGGGGGATGAGGCGCGAAATCTGATTGATGAGTATCACGCGGTTGACGATCTTGTTGTTTCGGAAGAAGGATGGGAGCTGCACAGCTTTGTACCTTCAGGACAGTACGAGATGGTTCTTACCTCTGACAGAAGCCTGATTGAGCTTCTTGAAGAGGAGCTTGCCGGGATTCCGAAGAAAAGGCACCCCGGAGGGCTTGCGGTTAAGACCGACAGATTTGACAAAGTATTTTGCTGCAGACTCTATAAGGAGCTTCTCTTCATTATTCCCGGTGTTTCGGTGCTTTCGCCGGATCCTTCTGAGGCGTCAAAAGCACTTCTTGATGCCGGCATCGTATCGTTTATTGAAAAGATGCATGATATTCCGGGACCGTTCTATTTCAGGGTTGAGCTTCGCAAAGAAGAAGAGAAAGCGGCTGCTGCTTTTGAAAAGAAGCTTGCCTTCGAGCTTGAAAGAAGGAGTGGACTGTTACTTGTAAACTCCACAAGTCATTACGAAATGGAAATCCGCCTTATTAAGGACAGAGAGGGAAGATACAATCCGCTTCTTAAACTCTTTACCCGGGATGACAGGCGTTTTTCATACAGAAAGGAGAGTGTTTCGGCAAGTATGCAGCCCTGGCAGGGTGCGCTGATGGTGGCAGCGGCAAGAGAGCATCTGAGGCCAAATGCGCGCGTGCTTGATCCGTTCTGCGGGGTCGGGACTCTTCTCTTTGAGAGAAATATTATCATGAAGACACCTTCGCTTACGGGTGTAGATATTTTTGGCGATGCAATAGACAAATCAAAAAGGAATCTGAAGGCGTTTGAGCAGATGACAGGTGAAGATACGGGGAGAAGGTACACCTTCATTACTTCGGATTTTGAAGATTATGAGAGTAACACCGGGTTTGACGAGATTATTACAGATTTACCCTTCGTAACGGGAAAACGCACAATTGGGGAGATTGACAGTCTCTATCAGAAGTTTTTGAAAAGGGCTGATGCAATGCTTCGTCAGGGAGGCGTAATCCTGATGTTCACGCGCCATGCGGAGCTTATTGACAGGCACCTTGACAGGCAGAATTATGTGGTTTTGAAAAAGCACAGATTGTCCGGTAACGATGCGCCGTGGCTGTATTTTGCGGAAAAGAGACAGAATAAGGCCCGAAGGCAGATATAATCAGTGTAACGGGGGCAAAACATGAAGGAGAAAAGCGCAGACAGTTCGGGAAAATCAAAAAAGACATTTATCAGGGTGATTCTTTATGCATCTTTGATTCTTTTATGCGTTCTTGTCTTTCTTTACTACAAGCGCCAGTCGGAGGAAAAGGAGCCTGTTGTTTCAAAACGTGAGCAGTATCAGTACGTGATGCAGCATAAGGATGACTGATGATAATAAGAAAAGTCGAAATCACTATTGACATCCGTTTGGACACGATGTATATTTATAAAAGTTTTGATGCATATTCATACAAAGTTGCAAATTTAATGAATAATTATCAATGCCATATAAGGAGGTTTTTATCATGAAGGAAAAGGTTATTCTTGCATATTCAGGCGGTCTTGATACTACAGCTATCATCCCTTGGCTTAAGGAAAATTATGATTACGATGTAGTCTGCTGCTGCATCGATGTCGGACAGGAGAGCGAGCTTGACGGACTTGAGGAGAGAGCAAAGCTTTCGGGTGCTGAGAAGCTTTATATCGAGCATCTTACAGAAGAGTTTGTTGACGATTACATCATGCCCTGCGTGATGGCAGGTGCAGTTTATGAGCACAAGTATCTTCTCGGAACATCAATGGCGCGTCCGCTTATCGCTAAGAGGCTTGTCGAGATCGCACGTATTGAAGGTGCTACGGCAATCTGCCATGGAGCAACCGGTAAGGGAAACGATCAGGTTCGTTTCGAACTCGGTATTAAGGCGCTTGCACCTGACATCAAGATTATCGCTCCCTGGAGATGTAACGAGACATGGGGAATGTCTTCACGTGAAGAGGAGATCGAGTACTGCCACAAGCACGGCATTAACCTTCCCTTCTCAGCAGACAACAGCTACAGCCGTGACCGCAACCTCTGGCACATCAGCCATGAAGGTCTTGAGCTCGAGGATCCCAAGAATGCACCCAACTACGATCACCTTCTTGTTCTTGGCGTTTCACCCGAGAAGGCTCCCGATGAGGGCGAGACAATCTCACTCACATTTGAGAAGGGCGTTCCCGTAGCACTTGACGGGGAAAAGATGAGTGCAACCGAAATCATAAAGAAGCTCAACAAGCTTGGCGGAAAGCACGGAATCGGGATTGTTGACATCGTCGAGAACCGTGTTGTCGGAATGAAATCACGTGGTGTTTACGAGACACCGGGCGGAACAATCCTTATGGAGGCTCATGATGCACTTGAGGAACTCATCCTCGACCGTGCTACAATGACATGCAAGAAGGAAATCGGAAATAAGTTCGCAGATGTTGTTTACGAAGGCAAGTGGTTTACACCTCTGCGCGAGGCACTTCAGGCATTTGTAGAGTCAACACAGCAGAATGTTACCGGTGAAGTTAAGCTTAAGCTCTATAAGGGCAACATCATCAAGCAGGGAACAACATCACCTTATTCTCTCTACAGCGAGAGCCTTGCAAGCTTCACAACAGGCGAGCTTTACGATCATCACGATGCAGAAGGCTTTATCAATCTCTTCGGACTTTCACTTAAGGTTCGTGCAATGAAGCAGGCAGAGCTTGACAAGCTTAATAAATAACATCGGAAGTATATGATTTTTGCGGCAGCCGGCACTTACGTGCCGGCTGTTTTCTGTTAAAAAAACGTTGTTAAGAGACACTATGTAAGGATGCGAAGTTATCCGTAATTGTTTCATATTCCTGTTGACAAAAAGGATATTGGATGATAATATACTAACTGTATCAACAAGGGCAATACAGTTAATACAGAACCAAACAGTAATCAAGAAGGAGCGGCGAAGCATGATAAGCTTGAATTTCAGAGATTCGAGACCGATTTATGAGCAGGTCATGGATGGATTTAGAAAGCTGATCGTTTCCGGCGCGCTCAAAACCGACGACAAGCTGCCTTCAGTCAGGGAACTTGCATCAGCGCATGCAATTAATCCCAACACAATCCAGAGAGCTTACCGGGAGCTTGAAGCAGAGGGCTTCATTTATTCGATAGCCGGAAAAGGTTCGTTTGTTGCGCAGTACGAGGACATCAGCCAGAAGAGGAAGGAGGAGCTGATGGGAACCTTCTGCGAGACGGCAAGAGAGCTTGCGTTTTTGGGCATAGGCAGAAACGAGCTTATTGAGAAGCTCGATAAGAGCCTGCAGGGAACCGGTCAGGTGTAACACGAAAGCAAATCGGTGAATGTGAATTCGGTACAATGAATTCGACTACAATTGTTTGAGATTAAAAGCAGCCTCAAAGAGAGACTGCAGGAAGGAAAACTATGATAAAGGTGAGTAATCTCGTTAAGGATTTCGAAGGGTTCAGAGCACTCGACGAATGCAGCCTTAACGTTGAAAAGGGTTCTGTCTACGGACTTGTGGGACCGAACGGTGCGGGGAAGTCAACCCTGATCCGCCATCTTGTCGGTGTCTACAGACAGACTTCAGGCGAAATCATGATCGATGGTCAGTCTGTTTATGAAAATGAGGATATTAAGAGGAGAATCGGCTATATTCCCGATGACCAGTTCTATTTCCCAGCTTCCAATGTTTACGATATGATGAAGTTCTATCGAAGCATGTATCGTGATTTTGATATGGATAAATTTGAAAAGCTTAAGGAGGTCTTTTCGGAGATCGACCCTAAGCGAAACATCAGACGCTACTCAAAGGGTATGCAGAAGCAGGCAGCCATCTGGCTGATGATCTGCTGCAGACCGGATGTCATTATTCTTGATGAGCCTGTCGACGGACTTGATCCCGTTATGAGGAGAAGAGTCTGGAGTATCATCATGGCAGATGTAGCGGAGAGAGAGACAACTGTTCTCATCTCGTCACACAATCTTCGTGAGCTTGAGGATGTCTGCGACTATGTCGGGATTTTAAGCCACGGAAAGATGCTGCTTGAAAGGTCGCTTTCCGATCTTCAGGGCAACATCTCCAAGCTTCAGCTTGCCTTCTCGGGCGATGTTCCTGAGTTCGGCGGCGAGCTGAATGTCCTCCACAAGGCGGGAACAGGGCGTATCGTTACCCTGATTGTCAGACACAGTTCCGATGACGCACTTGAACTTGCCGCAGCCTATTGTCCTGCGGTGGTTGACTGCGTTCCGCTTACGTTAGAGGAAATCTTTATCTACGAGATGGGAGGTGAGGATTATGCAGTTAAAGAAATCCTGCTTTAATAAGACCATTTTTCTGAAGAATATTAAGAGCTACTGGCCAATCTGGGCAATTTTCGTACTGATAGCATTTATCGCACTGCCTGTCGCATCGCTTATGAACGGTTCATTCTATACAGGTTCCGTTCCCGCGGATATCAGGGAGATAATGCAGTTTTACAATATTACCATCGGAACAGGTGTATCCGTGCTCTCGATGGGCTTTGCAGTCATCTGCGCCGCTGCTGTTTTCTCTTACCTTTCATCACACAGGAGCGCATCGTTTTTTCATTCGCTTCCCGTAAGCAGGGAGGGACTTTTCATCACGGCGTACCTTTCGGGCTATTCGTTCCTTGCAGTCCCGACAATTGCGGCAATCCTTCTTGATGTCGTTCTAATCGCCGTGAAGGGCGGAAATATTATTGTTCCCGCACTTATCGGAATGGGAATAAGCCTTTTGACGGAGTTCTTCTTCTATACCTTTGCGGTTCTTTGCATGATTATCTCCGGAAATGCCATAGGGGGCTTCATATTCTACGGCATTCTGAACGGTGTGTTTGCCTTTATGGTATTTGTAGCAGATGAGCTCGCGCAGTTCTTCTATTTCGGACAGCCCTACAGTGTCATAAGTCAGGAGCTTTCAAGCTGGCTCTGTCCTGTATACGGGCTTTCAAGAGTCAGGGCCGAGTACGTCTACAACATACCGGGCGACGTCAGAATCGGCTCGGTTGAGGTCGTCGGGCTTGAACTGAAGGACATGCATTTCCTCATTTACTATGCAGCGATAGCCGTTATATTCCTTGCAATCTCGTTCGTTGAGTACAGGAGGAAACACACAGAGAGTGTCGGTGAGGTTATCACGGTAAAGTGGATCAAGCCGTTTTTCAAATGGGGCTTTACTACCTGCTTCATGCTTCTTTTTACAATGCTCTTCTACAGCATCTTTTTCTCGGGAAACAGGGACGCCGAGTGGTATGTGGTCATATCGTCCGTTATATTCAGCATCATCGGATACATCTTTGCCGAGATGATTACAAGAAAGAGCTTTAAGGTTTTTAAATCGCTCCGTCCGACAGCGCTTATCTACATTTTCCTTTCAGTAGTTGTCATCCTTACAATGAAATTTGACCTTACAGGTTTTGAAAAGAGAATGCCGGCGTCGGCAGACGAAGTGAAAAGTGTAAATCTCAGCCTTGAGGGTGAGATGGTGATTGATAATCCCGCAATAATAAACGAGATTATCAGTATTCACAAAGATATTGTTTCGGACAAGGATTACATTGAGAACGAAGTTCGGCGGATATATGAACGTCAGGCTGACTACTATGAAGAGAGCGACCGTTTCTATTACGATTATGCCTATGAGGGCGATCAGGGGATAGTGTGGGACGGCGCATCCATACAGAGCGATATGGATACTTACGTCGGCGCAAGGACTCAGAATGTCCGGATTGAATACAGACTGACTTCCGGAAAGACTCTTAAAAGACGCTACGATATCCCTCTCAGGACGGACAGAAACGATCCCGATTACATAAGAAAACTTAAGGATATCTACAATAATCCCGAATGCATCTATGATAGATGCTTCGGCGATGTCGATCCCGATATTTTCGATATTAAATATGCCGACGTTCTTGTATATAACGAAAGCGGACTTGACAGAGATGTCGTATTAACAGACGGCGATGCGAGGGGACTTATTGAGGCCGTGAAAAAGGACATCGCTTCAGGAAACTTTAGCCGCGATCTGTTTGATGTCTACAAGGAAAGTGATACATTCTTTGCGGAGGTAATTAATCTGAACTTTATCGCGACGAAAGCGCAGTATGAAAACTGGGAGCTTGAACGAAACGGTACAGTGATTCCCGGAACGGTACCTTCCGGAAAACACTACGCAGGCTATGACGATGACACGTATGAACTCTTCGCCGGTATCGTCTTTTCGAAGAACTGTGTAAATATCATAAGTTACCTGGAATCACACGGTGCTTTTGAAGGCGGGTATTCACTCTATACCGAAAGAGAATACCGCAAGCTGCAGCAAAAATTTTATCCTTACAAATAAACAGACCGGGAGGCATGTCCTCCCGGTCAGTCTTTGATTGACAAAAAATGAACATGCATATATAATCGTAAAAGGTTGATGCCGGCAGAAAAAGCGGCCTCAGCCATTTAGTGTTGTCATTTTTGAGTTGGCAAAATTAATAATTATAAATGCGAGGAATGGAGAAAGTTATGAAACAGTACAGTGTTAATGAACTTAGAAGAATGTACCTTGAGTTCTTTGAGAGCAAGGATCATCTTAAAATGAACAGCTTTTCGCTTGTTCCGAGAAACGACAAGAGCCTTCTGCTCATCAATGCGGGCATGGCGCCTCTTAAGCCCTATTTCACAGGCCAGGAGATTCCTCCGAGAAAGCGTGTCACAACGTGCCAGAAGTGCGTTCGTACAGGTGACATTGAAAACATCGGAAAGACAGCCCGTCATCTTACTTTCTTCGAGATGCTCGGCAACTTCTCCTTCGGCGATTATTTCAAGCATGAGGCTATTGCATGGAGCTGGGAGTTCTTAACAAAGACAATCGGCCTTGACCCTGAAAGACTCTATCCTTCAATCTATCTCGATGATGATGAAGCATTTGATATCTGGAACAAGGAGGTTGGTGTTCCCAAAGACAGAATTTTCCGCTTCGGAAAGGAAGACAACTTCTGGGAGCATGGCGCAGGTCCCTGCGGTCCCTGCTCTGAAATCTATTACGACAGAGGCGAAAAGTACGGCTGCGGTAAGCCCGGATGTACGGTGGGCTGTGACTGTGATCGCTATATGGAAGTTTGGAACAACGTATTTACACAGTTCAACGGAGACGGCAAGGGTGGCTACACCGAACTTGAGAACAAGAATATCGACACAGGAATGGGTCTTGAGAGACTTGCTGTAGTCTGCCAGGATGTTGATACAGTATTTGATATTGACACAATGAAGGCACTTCGTGATAAGGTCTGCAAAATCGCAGGCGTTGAGTACGAGACAGATTCGAGGAAGGATGTTTCAATCCGTCTTATCACAGATCACATCAGAAGCGTTACCTTTATGACTTCCGACGGAATCACTCCGTCAAACGAAGGACGAGGCTATGTTCTTAGAAGACTTCTTCGCCGCGCTGCACGTCATGGAAGACTTCTTGGCATTAAGGGTCAGTTCTTAAGCAATCTTTGTGAGACAGTTATCAATGATGCAAAGGACGGCTATCCTGAGCTTGAGGAGAAGAAGGACTACATCTTCAGCATCATCAACAATGAGGAAGAGAAGTTCAATAAGACCATCGACCAGGGACTTTCAATTCTCGCCTCTATGGAAGACGAGATGGTTGCATCCGGAAGTAAGGTGTTTGACGGAAACAATGCATTCAAGCTTTATGACACCTACGGCTTCCCTATCGACCTTACAGAGGAGATTCTCCTTGAAAAGGGCTTCACAATCGATATGGACGGCTATAAGAACGCAATGGAGGCTCAGAAGCAGCAGGCAAGGTCAAAGCGCAAGAAGACAAATTACATGGGCGCTGACGCAACCGTATACGATGAGATCGATGCCGGAATAACTTCTGAGTTTACAGGATATGAAAGGTGTGAGGAGGAAGGAAAGATTCTTGTCCTCACGCATGAGTTTGATGAAAAGGCAGAGAGCGGCGACACCGTTACAAAGGGAGAGCTTGCCGGTTCTCTTTCAGAGGGACAGCGCGGTGCCATTATCGTCGATAAGACATGCTTCTACGCTACAATGGGCGGACAGCAGGCAGATACGGGACGCATCTTTGTTGAGGCTGAGGGAGTTCTTGAGGCTGAATTCGAAGTTGCGGACACCATTAAGCTCAAGGGCGGAAAGGTTGCTCACCTCGGAATTGTAACAGCAGGTACATTTACTGTCGGAGATACCGTAACTCTCAGATATGACGAAGAAGTCAGAAGCGCCACATGCAAGAACCATTCAGCAACACATCTTCTTCAGAAGGCACTTCGTACGGTCCTCGGAAGCCATGTTGAGCAGGCCGGCTCACTTGTTGATGCAAACAGACTGAGATTTGACTTCTCACATTTCTCGGCAATGACCGGGGACGAGCTTGATAAGGTTGAAAAAATCGTAAATAAGCAGATTGCGGCAAACCTTACGGTACGTACTGACGTCATGAGCCTTGAAGATGCAAGAAAGACAGGCGCTATGGCACTTTTCGGCGAGAAGTACGGCGAGAAGGTCAGAGTTGTCAACATGGGAGATTATTCGATAGAGCTTTGCGGCGGTACACACGTATCAAACACAGGTGTTATCGGTGCCTTTAAGATTCTCTCCGAGGCAGGTATTGCAGCGGGAACAAGGCGTATCGAAGCCATCACGGGCGATGCGGTTATTGAGTATTACAAAAGCGAAGAAAGGGAGCTCCTTGAGGCAGCGGCAAAGGCAAAGTGCGATCCCGCACAGCTCGTAAAGAAGATTGAGACAATGTGGGTGGAGATTAAGAATCTTAACTCTGAGAACGAAAAGCTCAAGGCTAAGATTGCCAATTCTTCACTCGGTGATGTGATGTCAGATGTTATCGAAGTAAAGGGGGTAAAGCTCCTTGCCGCAAAGGTTGACGGTGTTGATATGAACGGCCTCAGAAATCTCGGAGATTCCTTAAAGGAGAAGCTCGGCGAAGGCGTAATCCTTCTTGCAAGTGCATTTGAGGGAAAGGTTAATCTTGTTGCCATGGCAACCGATGGCGCTATTGCAAAGGGCGCTCATGCAGGAAATCTTATCAGGGAAGTTGCTTCGCTTGTCGGCGGTGGCGGCGGCGGAAGACCTAACATGGCACAGGCAGGCGGCAGGAATCCCGAAGGAATCGACGCATGCGTAAGTAAGGCAGCAAGCGTGGTAGAGGCTCAGATAAAATAGTTTTTTGAATCTGCTGCCGGAAAAAACCGTCGGCAGATGTAAAGGTATGTAATGAAAAAACGTCTTGATGTACTTGTTACCGAGAGAAGGCTTGCGGATTCGAGAGAAAAGGCAAAGGCGCTTATTATGGCCGGAAACGTGTTCGTCAACAACGAGCGCGAGGACAAGGCCGGAGCGATGTTTGCCGATGATGTTATGATTGAACTTCACGGAATGCCAATGAAGTATGTGAGCCGGGGTGGCTTTAAGCTTGAAAAGGCTGTAGATACATGGGGGCTTAAGCTTTCGGATGCCGTGTGCATGGATGTCGGATCGTCAACCGGCGGTTTCACCGACTGCATGCTGCAAAGCGGGGCAGCCAGGGTTTATGCCGTCGATGTCGGAACGAATCAGCTTGCCTGGAAGCTTCGAAGCGACGAGCGTGTCGTTTCGATGGAGAAGACTAACATCCGCTACGTTACACCCGAAATGATAGGGGAGAGTGTGGACTTTGTGTCAATTGACGTGGCCTTCATATCTCTGACTATGGTACTTGAGCCGGTCAGAAGCGTCATGAAGCCCGGAGCACAGATGGTAGCGCTCGTAAAACCGCAGTTTGAGGCAGGCAGGGAAAAGGTTGGAAAGAAAGGCGTTGTCAGGGAAAGCGGGACTCACGTTGAAGTAATCGAAAAGGTTTCCGCGTTTGCGCTTTCAAAGGGCTTTAGAATCCTCGGACTTGACTATTCGCCGATTAAAGGGCCCGAAGGAAACATAGAGTATCTTCTTTACCTTGAAAAACCGGTGGTACCGTGCTGCGGCATTGCAAAAGAGCAGGAGGTCACACTTCCTGAGGATTTTTCGAAGTTAATTTTGGAGGTTGTCGCAAATTCGCACGACAATCTGTAATCTGAGGAGACACAAATTGCGCAGATTTGCATTAATCGTTAATTCAAAGAAAGATCTGAACCTTTCGCTTTCCGAGCGGATATGTGAGTATCTGAGAAAGAATGGCTGTGACTGTGTGCTCGCACCCGAGCTTGATGAGGGCGCGGATTTACACGAACGCTTTCACGACTACTCCGGAATCACTCACGAAACCGAATGTCTGATTGTACTCGGAGGAGACGGAACGATGCTTGCTGCGGCAGGCGGAATAGAGGGGCTTGGCATTCCGATGCTCGGTATCAATCTCGGAAGCCTTGGATTTCTTGCATCAATCGAGAAGAGCGATGTCTTTGTCGCTCTTGACAGGCTTATTGCCGACGATTATGTGATCGAAGAGCGTATGATGATAAAGGCTGAAATAAAGGCCGGTGAAAAGACAAGAATCTGCCACTGCCTTAATGATATTGCGATTACAAGAAGCGGATTTTCACGTCTTATCGCTGTTGAGCTGAAGGTCAACGGAAGGTCTGTTTTTGCATATGAAGGAGACGGTCTTATCGTTTCGACGCCGACCGGTTCGACGGGATATAACCTGTCTGCAGGCGGACCGCTTGTTTCTCCCAGGGCAAAGCTTATTGCGCTGACTCCGGTCTGTCCGCATTCATTAAGTGCAAGAAGCATGATTATCTCATCAGATGATCGTGCTGAGATTACTGTTGTCCGCAGACGAAAGAGTCTTGAGGAGGAAGCGAATGTAACAGTTGACGGCATCGACATTACCGATCTAAAAGTCGGAGACAGCGTAGCAGTCACCGCTTCACCGAGAGTGACGCGTTTTGTCAGGTTCGACAGGGAGAGCTTTTACGGGCTTGTTCACAGCAAGCTTGAACCGCGATAGAAGAGGAGACTAAATGAAGTACGGAAGACAGAACAAGATAATCGAGCTGATAACAAACAACAAGGTCTGTACGCAGGAAGAACTGACCGAGCTTTTAAGAACCGAGGGCTTCGATGTTACTCAGGCCACTGTCTCGAGAGACATCCGTGAACTTAAGCTGACAAAGGTTGCGCTCGGAAAGGATCAGCAGCAGTTCTATACGTTTATTGCGGAAGGTGTCAATCTTGCGGAAAAGTACTGCAGGGTATTAGGTGACGGATTCATTTCGGCAGAGGAGGCCGGAAATCTCATCGTAATCAAGACTGTTGCCGGAATGGCAATGGCTGTTGCAGCAGCAATCGATTCACTCAAGCTTGAGGGTGTTCTCGGAAGCATAGCAGGTGACGATACTGTTATGTGTGCAACAAAGACACCTCAGCAGGCAATCAGTGCGGCAAGTGAGTTAAGACTTCTTGCAAAGAGATCGTGATAGTACTATAATTATTATTTGCGAAGCGTGGCGGACTTCTTACCGGATGTGTTTTTAGTCCGTTTTGCAACAGAAACTGCCCGAGTGGGCATCATCAGGAGGGAATATGTCCGGACATAATAAATTTTCGAACATTAAGCACAAGAAGGAAAAGAACGACGCATCAAAGGGAAAAATCTTTACAAAGCTCGGCAGAGAGATTGCTGTAGCAGTTAAGGAAGGCGGATCCGATCCAAACGGAAATTCAAAGCTCAAGGATATCATTGCAAAGGCGAAGAGCAACAACATGCCTAACGATACCATCGAGAGAAGCATCAAGAAAGCTGCCGGCGAACTCGGAAATGTTAATTACGAGCATGCGACCTATGAAGGCTACGGCCCGAGCGGTATTGCAATCATCGTTGATACACTTACCGACAACAAGAACAGGACGGCTGCAAATGTAAAGGCTGCTTTCTCTAAGGGAAACGGAAGCATCGGAACACCCGGCTGTGTAAGTTATATGTTTGACCAGAAGGGTCAGATTATTGTTGACAAGGAAGAGTATGAGGGTGATGCCGACGAGCTTATGATGATTGCACTCGATGCAGGTGCGGAGGATTTTTCGGAAGAGGATGACAGCTACGAAATCTTAACCGATCCCGATTCCTTCAGTGAGGTCCGTGAAAAGCTTGAGGAGCAGGGAATTCCCATGCTTGAGGCAGATGTTACGATGATACCTCAGACCTGGGTTGAACTTACGGATGAGAATGATATCAAGCTTATCACAAGGATTCTCGATCTTCTTGATGATGACGATGATGTTCAGAACGTCTACAACAACTGGGACGAATAAATCGGTTACATTTGGGACTGCCTCGGCGGTCCCGTTTTGTTTTCTGACTATTTTAATGTTTCTCCGGCTAAAGACTTGAGTTAATTTGGACGATAGTGTATATATACTATAGGTCTAGGTATGCCTATTTTGTAAAAAGAAATATAAACACAACAACATATGGTAGTCTGAAGAACAGGAGACTTGCTTATGAATAGAAAAAAACTGATTAAGAGTATTATTGCACTAGTGCTTGCTTTTGTACTGGTCTTTGACCTGATGCCGGGAATCGGTGAAGTGGAAGGACTTTCAGGTCTTGCTTCAAAATTCCCGCTTTTTAAGCCTGTGGCGGAGGCTGTAGATTCAATAGGCGAGGTCTCGGAGGTGATGGCGGCAACTCCTGCTCCGGCTCCCGCACCGGCGCCTGCGCCGGCACCGGGCGAGGGTGAGTATTACTTCCAGTTTGGTGCCGATGAGGTTCTTAACGGCGGGACATACGGCTACTCCGACTTCTTCAGCAACGACAGAACAGCAACAATCACGCTTAACTGCAACCCAAAGGTCGCTTCGGGTACATCTGTAACGTTCTCGGTAGATAACCAGAACGTTATGGAGATTCAGAACCAGGCGGGTGACAGTGTTTCAATTCACATCAAGAACCCCGGATTTGCAGCATTAATGGCAACAATAACCGAGTCAGACGGCTCGAAGAAGACTATTGCATGTCAGATTAACATTCCGCTTGAGTGGGATGATGATAACGACTCGGTCAATCATAACACCGGAAACATCCATGCCTCGGATGCAAACGGAAAATACGGTCTTTTAAAGGCCCAGAGCAGTGATAAGATATGGACGCTGCAGTTATATACTGAGGATTCGGGAACACAATCGAACAAGTGGCACTATATCAGAAAGCTGAAGTACATCGATTATATGAAGCTTAGCAATCCGGATCCGGCAGACCCGATTACTTCAGATATTGAAGAGAGTGCAATGGCCGAAGTAGTATCGGCGCTTTCGTGGACATCAAGCGATTACAATGTTGCAACGGTAGATGAGAAAACAGGCTACGTCAAGGCCGTCGGTGCCGGATTCTGTCAGATTACCGTTACGACAAAGACTACGAACAAGACGACAGGTCAGCCCGAGTCACTTACCTACAACGTAGTTGTAGTCCCCGAGGCCTATGTCTACGGAAAATCGGAAACCTTCAGGACAGAGTTTGCCGAGCTTGCACCGGTAAGCCCGACAAGCGACGACATCATTATCAGGACAAATGCGAGATTCGCTTCCGATCTTGCATGGAAGATCAAGAATCTGAATAAAGCAGGCGAAGATCTCACAAAGAAGTACAAGGATCAGATAGAGATAAGCGATGTATCGGATCGTGTCGTAATCAGCGGACTGCCGGCAGGTGTATACTATATTTCGGGTATTCCTGTTAAGAAGAGTGAGGTGGCAACGACCTATTCGCCCGAAAACAATACGGCGCTTGAATTTATCAAAGCGACCGTTATAGTGCCTATCAAGTTCCCTCCATCGGAGCTTGTGATGAACTACTACAACCAGAACATGTACGATGAGTACAATATCTTTGAGAACTCGAACATTCCGGCCGGATCGTTTACCTTCAATTCGGACAATCCTTCGGTGGCAAAGGTCGGCCTCAATGACGGTATCATTACTGCTGTTTCGGAAGGCGAGAATGCCCACATCAACATCATTCCGAATGACGGGCTTTACAACACTATCTACGGAGACTGGTTCACTTCAAGCGGTTCCGCAATCGGTCTTGACGATACCGGAACAAAGACGATAGATGTTACCGTAATAAACGGTATCGGTATCAACACGACCTCCGAGACGATGTGTCTTGGTGCCGAACTTCAGCTGATGCTCACATCACCGCGTGATTACAGCGGAACGATTACCTGGAAATCGAGCAACGAAGCAATTGCATCGGTGGATGAACAGGGACTTGTAAGCGCTCTCAAGGTCGGAGAGTGTGATGTTACGGCAAAGATAAAGGTCAAAGGAACGACAAAGACGGCTACCTGCCACGTTAAGGTAGTGAATGCCGTCGGTACTATAGCGCTTTCTTCAAGAAGCGATTTTGTAGCCATCGGTGACAATCTTACAATCAATGCGAAGATCACACCTGCAGTTACCAACACAAAGCTCACATGGAAGTGCTCCGACGAAACAGTTTGTACTTTCGCGGATCAGAGTGATCTTTCCTGTACAGTGACGGGTGTAAAGAACGGAACTGTTGTAATAACGGCAATCAATCCGGCGAATGCCGTTGTTGCGACAAAGATTATCAGGGTTATTACAAACATTGAGACGATTACGCTTTCGGATACGGATCTTATTCTGCCGGCAAATTACGGGGTATATCAGCTCTATGCCACATGTACTCCCGCACTTCCGGACAACCAGATACTTACCTGGTCTTCATCAAATGCAAAGATTGCATCGGTCGACCAGCTCGGAAGAGTAATGCCTGTAAAGGCCGGAACCTGTGTTATCACGGTAGTAACGGAAAACGGAAAGTTTGCACAGTGTAATGTCAAGGTAACGCAGGGCGTTACGGGAATCGTCCTTGATTTCCCCACAAAAACGATAAAATCAGGCGAGACTTTCAGAATGACATACACCTGCAAGCCTGATGATGCGACCAACATTAAGCTTGAGTGGACGTCTCTTGACACAAAGATTTTCACCGTAGACAAGGAAGGAAAGATTACAGGTAAAAATGCCGGCTCGGCAGTGCTTCTTGTGAGGTCGACGGACGGATCGGCGCTCTTCACAACGGCAACAATTACCGTAACAAAGGCGTCAACAAAGGTTCAGGCAGATGTAAAGTCACTTGTTATGAATGCGGGTGAGACCTACAGACTTTCGGTTACACAGACACCTGCTGACAGTACGGATGCCTTAACCTTTGAGTCAAGTGATACAAAGGTAGCAACTGTCAATTCGGCAGGAAAGATTACTGCAAAGAGTCCCGGAAAGACTGTTATTGTCATAAAGACGGCAAGTGGTGCGACTGCATAGGTAGACGTTACCGTTATTCAGACAGTACTCGAGATAAAGCTTAATAAGACCAAGGTAGAGCTAGCGGTTGGAAAGGAATTCCAGCTTGAAGCTGTCATTCAGCCGGCAAATGCGACAAACCAGAAGGTTTTCTGGGAGAGCTCGGATGAGTCGGTAGTAAGTGTTGATGACACCGGACGCCTCTACGGCGAGGCGGGCGGTCATGCCTTTGTAACGGCGACAAGTGAGGATTCGGAGCTGTCGGCAATCTGTTACGTAACGGTTGTCGAGCCTGTCAGTGACATTTCCTTGAGTGAGCAGGTCATCTACCTTGAAAAGAAGGAAAAGTTCCAGCTGAAGGCAACGGTAAACGGAGCTACGGCAACCAATAAAAGCGTCAAGTGGATATCAAGTGATGAGGATGTGGCCGTAGTCAATAAGCACGGAGTTGTAAAGGGCAAGGGTGTCGGCGACTGCAAGGTTACTGCGAAGGCAAAGGACGGAAGCGGTGCGAAGGCGTCCTGTATCGTCCATGTCATCAGAAAGATAGAGGAGATTAACTACGACGAGGGCTTTGTAACGCTTGTTGTCGGTGAGAGTAAGGACATCGTTCCAAGAATCAGTCCGAAGAGCTATTCGCTCAAGCCTCTCTGGAAGTCGGATAACGACGGTGTTGCGGTTGTGAACAAGAACGGCCGTGTGACAGGACTTAAGAAGGGTGTGACCTATGTCACATGCTTTGCGCAGGAGGACGAGAAGGTCAACTGCAGAATTGTGGTAAATGTTATTGACCCGATTGCCATTTCGGGTATCACCTTTGCTGATGATTACATTATCATGACACCGGGTGAATCGACAAGCATCACGTTCAGTACGTCTCCCTCAAATGCAACAGAGGAATTCAGCTGTTCATGTGATTCGCCGGTTGTTGCAAAAGCTTCGAAGTCGAACAATATAAAGAACACAATAAATGTTAAGGCTAAGAAAACCGGAAGTGCTAACGTTACCGTTCTTTCTGAGAGCGGGAAGAAGTCTTCAATCAAGGTCTACGTAGTCGGTCTCAGCCAGAATAATGTCGAGCTGGCACAGTACGAAAAACTAAACGATATGATTTACGTCGAGGGAGTTGACGGAACAGCGCTTTCCGTAAAATGGAAGACTTCAAATCAGGATATTGCGGCACTTCAGGGCGGGAGTATTGTCGGAAAGGCACTAGGGACCACGACAGTTTATGCAGTTGTCAACGGAAAGAGCCTGGCATGTAAAGTTAAGGTAGTGAGGAATAAATGATGAAAAGGAAGAGAATCGTGGTCAAGGTCGGAACATCGACACTGACAAACGAGGCAGGGTTATCGAACCTTGACCGAATGGAAAAGCTTGCACTCGTGCTTTCAAATCTCAGCAACGAGGGACACGAGATAGTACTTGTTTCTTCCGGCGCAATTGCTGTCGGGGCAAACAGGATGAGGCTTCCCGAAAAGCCTACCGACATCAATCTGAAGCAGGCAGCTGCAGCAGTGGGGCAGTGCGCAAACATGTTCCTTTACGACAAGTTCTTCGGATATTTTGACAAGATTGTGGCTCAGATCCTTCTGAACAACGACGATATTGCAAATGAGCACAAAAAGAGCAATCTTAAGAATACCTTCAATACACTGCTTGAAAACGGAATCA
>JAZLIL010000177.1:0-10440 GCA_045617405.1 Lachnospiraceae bacterium
CGTCTGTGCGCAATCGCATCAAACCGCGAGAGTGCGTGAACGCTCACGGACACGAATTCCGTAAAGGCTGCCACCTGGCGGTCAATGTCCTTGGGAAGTCTTACGAGAAGATCCCTGTCCATTGCAACCTGCTCCTGCATAAAGCCATCAAAACCGCTTGCCCGGAACCGGCTCGAACGAAGATAATTGTCGGCTATGACCTCATCGTGTTCGTTCGGCGTATTAGGAACCATGACTACAAGTTCACCGGAAACAAACTCTCCCTTCGGATCTAAGACAACCTCACCGATACCTTCATGAATAAGCGCCATGGGAAGCTTCTTTGCAAGCACCTCCGCGGGTCTTGTTCCCTGATAGTAGCGCTGGTCGGCATGACAGATCGAAAGATGTGTCGGTCGAACCACAACCTCATCCAAAAAAAGATCTATGTCATTAAATGCCACCTCGAAACGTCTTGGCGCAACGAGCCTGTAAACTGTGTTGATCATTGCTCTTCCTCTCCCTTAATCAGGACTTCGGCAACTCTTAAATCGTAAGGATAAGTAATCTTAATGTTAAATACTTCGCCCTCCACAAGGTGTACAGGTCTCCCCTTGATAACGAAAATCTTAGCCGCATCGGTAAGAATCTCCTTCTCCGAAGCACCAAGCGACTCGTAGAGTGACTTGAGTTCCTTTGCATTGAAGGACTGGGGCGTCTGTCCCTGATACATGTTCTTCCTGTTGGGTATTGAGGAAATAACCTGACCGTCAGTGCTTTCTACAATTGTATCACTGGCTGAAACCACAGTATCACACGCTCCAATCTCGTTAGCATACCTGATATTCTCCTCAATAATTCTGTGAGTTACGAAAGGACGTACCGAATCGTGCGTCACGATTACCGTGTCGTCTGCAAGACCGTAATTCTCCTCAATGTAACGGATTGAATTCATGATGGTCTCATTTCTTGTTGAACCGCCTTCTATTATAACAATTCTGTCAGTGTTTCCGAGGTACTTTGCAACAAGGTCATTTGTGTGACCTATCCACGCTCTGGGAGTCAGTACGATAATCTTCTCAAACTTTGAATTAACAAAAAACTTTTCAAGCGTGTGCACTATGATGGGCTTTCCGCCAACATTCAAAAACTGCTTCGGTTTCTCGACGTTCCCCATTCTGCTGCCTACACCGCCGGCAAGGATTACTGCAAAATTCATTCTTCCGCCTCCTAATCATCCGTCACTTCTTACCAAGTGCCTCATAAATCAGATCCGCAGCTCTCTTGGACGACTGTCCGTCAAGATGATCAAAAAACCTTGTCCTGAACGCTGCAATCTTTTCCTTTTCAAAATCCTCTGCCTTAATTGCCGCAATCGCCTTATCAAAGGTGCCGACAATCTTTCCCGGAACAAACTCCTCATATTCGTAGTAGAAACCGCGCGTTGAGATGTAACGCTGCAGATCATATGCGAAAAACAGCATCGGTATCTCAAGAAGAGCCGCCTCAAAAATAACCGAGGAATAATCTGTTATAAGAAGATCTGTCACAAAGAGCAGATCATTGATCTCGGAATCGTCCGAAAGATCGATAATATCATCCTTAAGTTCATCAGGTATCACACTTCTGTCCGAAACAAAAGGATGATGCTTGACTATGATTGCGTACTCACCGCCAAGCTCTTTGTATGCACGTGCAAGATCAAACTTTTCAACCGGGTAGAAGCCTGTCAGTTTGCCGTTGCCGCGGAAAGTCGGAGCAAAGAGGAGTATTTTTCTCCCCTCAAGCTTAGGGTACTTTTCGTAAAATGCTTTTCTTGTCTTTTGTGCATAATCGTCATCAAAGAAAATGTCCGTTCTCGGAATTCCGAGTGCAACAGGCTTTTCAAGCGAAATTCCAAAGCCTTCGGCGTAGAACTTCGCAATCTCCTGCGAGCTTACAAGACAATAGTCATAATTTCTGTGATTCGGGCTTGACTGCCGCTGACCGCCAGGCTTTCCGAGTCTTGAGTAGCCAAACGTCTTAAACGCACCGCACGCATGCCACATCTGAATCATCGTTGTACCCTTGCGGCGGGGCATCCTGTAGAGCTGATCGACATAATCGTCTACAAGCACAACCTTCGCACTCGCATAGTGGAAACCGTAGCGGAAGGCATTTGATACGCTCATATCCCGAAAAGGCGAATCATCGAGGATAAATACCCTGTGAAGACTCTCATCCTTTTTGAGGTACTCATCAACAAACTCGAAATTGCCCGAAAGATCGCACCGCCTGTTCGAAAGGTAAAGTACCTTCTTCAGGTCAACCCCGCAAAGCGTTCCGAGAAAATAGGCAAAGCGCATTACACGCTCCTTGCCATTCCGGAATCCTATACCGCGGCGCAGGAAATTTGATTCCCTGATCCTCACATGATTCAGGATGTACTTGATTCCCGTAAATTCATTTCTCTGGTAATTGTCAACAAGATGAAAAAGAGAAAGAAAGCCCTCGATGATATAAAGAACCATCATCGGAATTGATACAATCGCAAGTATGAATGTCCATAATGCATCAGTAATCTTTCCGACAGGACTCAGCCACTCAGTGCGGACATCTTCGGCCTTCTTCGGCTTTTTTGCGTCAAGACTGCAAACAGTCATCTCTTTATTGAAATGACATTTATATTCTTCAAATGTAGTACGAAGATCGCTTCCCAGTGCAAAAGCCATGTCGGAAATGACTTTTGTTCCAAAGGCAAACTCAAATCTGAATTCTATGTGATTGTTGACGGGCATATTGTAGAACAGATAGTCCATCATAAAATCGTATTTTGCAAAAACATTGAAGCCCTCAAGATCCCTGTCCGGATAATACGCCTGAATGAGAAGAGGAAGCCTCCTTGTCTCCGTTCCGTTAGAGAAAATAATGGCCAGCTTGGGCTCCTTTACAACCGGAGTGTACGGTCCTTTGACTCTGACTCCGATTCCAAGCATGTTTTCTTCTATTGTCAGCTCAAGAAGCTTTAGTGAAAAATCCTTCAAAGCAGTCCTCCAAAACACATTTTATTTCTTTTTTCTTCCAAGCTTGTTTAAACCGAGCTTCCTTGCCGCTTTCTGAGGGAAGCTTACTTCAAGCTCATGAATACGCTTTTCAAGGGCAGCTATCTTTGCCTTATGTGCTTTGTCCCTTTTTTCAAGCTCGGCCTTCAGCTCAAGGTTCTTTTCAAAATTATACTTTTCAATGAAGCCGAAGAAATTTATGACATCCTCGTACATATAGGGATTTTGGGGTGTCCATTTAACGCCACCCGCCTGCGGCTTAAAAAGAGCGCCGTCTTCCCTTCCGAAAAACTCCCTCGCGAGCTTATCATTTCCCTCTTTGAACCGCTCCATGAATTTTGCGGCCTCTTCATCAGAAAAAATCACCGCGTTATTCTTCTTATCGGCGTGATCGGCGCAGAAACGGGCTGCCTTCCTTACCAAATCCCGGTACTCATCGGTAAACTCTGTGCTGAGATTCAGCACTCGAAGGATTTCAAAGGAATTCCCGAGAAGTGAAACATTCGGTTCCTCCTTTTCAACAACAAAATCTGAGATATCGTCTATTCCGACTGACTTAAAAAAATCCGACTGAATTGTCCCATTGGCAAAGGAAGACCTGTCAAAAAGCCTGACATCAAGGTTCTCACGTCCGAGAACCTCAGCAATTGAGGTGGCACCCTCGTAGTAGTTAAATACCGGCTTAAGGGCTTCATATGTCTCTTCAACGGTTTTCTCCGAGTAACTTCCGGTGTTCTCCTTGATTTGCTGTTTCCACCATGATGTTACAAAATCGTTCTGACTCCTAAAGTAGACGATGGCCTTGAGTGAGATTCCCGCAGCCTCGCACCTTTCCCGAAGACGCTTAAGCACATTTACATTCTTCTTTGTAAAATGTGTCCAGAGGTTTTCATCCGAGAGAATGACATTGTCAAAGGACTCAAACTTTGAAAATACTGTATCAAGACTTTCCGAAAAAATCTGCTCTTCCTTTTCGGTATCATGTTTCTTCGTCCCCTCGATGTAATTTGATCCGACGAGAAAATGACCGTTTCTTCTTATTGATACGTTTTCATACTCGTAGGGCAGATGCGGGTAGCAATACCCTCTCCTGGCAAGTGCCTCCTCATTCGTGTAGCACATCACCTGGATTGCCGTTGACCCTGTCTTTGGTGTTCCTATATGTAAGTAGAGTGTTTTCATCTCAAATCACCTCACTGCCGTAATACTCATTGCCCGCGGCTCATTTTACCGTCCTGACTGCCTGTTTTTCTTTCGTCCTATCCTGTCAAGCCCCAACTTTTTTGAAGCACGCGTAGGGAAACTTTCTTCAAGAGCTTTGATTCGCATATCGAGATCTTCGATTTTTTCATTAAACTCCCTATTGTTTTCCCTGATTGCTTCTTTAAGCGCAATATTCTTCTCGAAGCCGCTTCTTTGGATGGAAGAAAAGAAATTCACCATATCGGCATAAAGATACGGATTGTCGCAGGTCCACCTGTCGCCGCCTTTTCTCGGTCTGAAGAGCGCTCCCTGCTCTGTTCCGAAATACTCCTCGGCAAGCTTCGCATTGTCCTCGGCAAAACGCTCCATAAACACTTTTGCTTCATCATCTGAAATAAAAGCGGGTCTGTAGGAAGGTTCTGCACTATTGGAGGCAAATCGTGCCGCCTTTTTGACTGTCTGTCGAAACCCGGGTGTGAACTCAGCACTGTTCACAAGAGCTCTCACAATCTCCACAACGTTACCGGAAAGCGACGTGTTCGGTTCCTCATGATTCACCTTCAAATCAGAGATGTCGTCAACACCGAGAATACCGAAAAAGTCACCCTGCACCGTTCCGTTTGCAAAATCCGACCTGTCAAAGCGCTTTACGACAAGATTCTCTTTTCCGACAACGTTTGCAAGCTCACATACATTTCTGTAATACTGAAAAGAGGTTTTCATTCCTTCATAAGTCTCTTCAACCGAACTCTTTGAAAAAGACCTGTCAATCTCCTTTATCTGCTGCTTGCACCATGATTCAAGAAGATCGTCCTGCCTTCTTAAGTAGACAATAACCTTTAAGCAGACACCCTTTTCATCGCACCTTTGCTTCAGATACAAAAGAGGTCCGGTGCCTCTCCTGGCAAAAGCCGTCCAGAGATTTTCATCTGAGAGAACAACACTTTCAAAGCTTTCGAAATAATCAAGAACCTTCGCTACTCCTTCTTCCCTTATCTGATTCTCAAGAGACTTCTTTCTCTTTCCGTTGCTAAAAACCTGACCCACAAGAAAATGCCCGTTCCGTCTGCGCTGAACCCGGGGATACTCATACGAAAAATGCGGATAACAAATTCCCCTTTTTGAAAGGGCATCCGCATTATCCCAGCAAATCTGCTGAATTGCCGTTGTACCGGTCTTTGGTGTTCCGATATGCAAATAGAGTGTTTTCATATGACTACCTTTCAAAATGATTGCATCCTGCCATCCGTTTTTCAATCATGCATCATTCTAGTAAAATCCGCTCCCTGTGTCAAGTTTCCGGTTCGCGGCAAATGAAGAACACCGGACCCGGTTTTGCATTACGCTGCCTGCTTTTCCCGTGTAAAGAACGAGTGGCAGCCGGCTCTTTCTCATTCACCGCTGCATTCACTGCACACACCATAGAAGACAGTCCTCTGGGGATCTATCCTGAATCCGTGATGTTCTCTGATGTGAGACTCCGTGCTCCCGATTTCGTCACAGTGAAGGTGCAGAAGCTTTCCGCAGCTTATACACTTGCAGTGGTAGCAGCGGTGCTCGTGACAATTCTCCTCGCGGTCAATGTATTCAAAGCACGCAGGTGAATTCGGATCGAGTACATATTTGTTGACAATGCCCTCATCCACCATCTTCTCAAGCTGCCTGTAGACAGTTGTAGTCCCTATATTCTTTCCTGCTTTGCAAAAATGCAGGCACACATCGTTTACCGTTACATGTTCTCCGGGAACTGTCTTCATATACTCGAGCAGTTCTTCCCTTTGTTTTGTTCTATACTGAGTCTTTTCCATTTCCTTTTCCTGACTGCCGATCCGGGAAGAGCCGGACTTCCCGTACTTTTGCTTTTCATGAAGCTCAGGCTGTTTCGTTTCCGCTAAGAAGTCTGTCGTAGATTTCCTTCATTTCTGCGTCAAAACAGCAGAATGTAATCTCCGTACGAAAATCCCTGTTAATTGAAAGCCAGCCCTTTACTGCCCCGATTGCGACCGCAGCTGCTTCCTCGGCCGGATACCCGTAGGCACCCGTGGAGATTGCAGGGAAAGCAATCGTGTGAAGGTCGTTTAGTCTTGCGAGCGAAAGACTGCTGTAGTAACAGCTTGCAAGGTCCTTCGCATCCTGCTCACGCCCTTTATACATCGGACCGACTGTGTGAATAATGAACTCACTTCGAAGATTGAATCCTTTTGTCAGCTTTGCTTCTCCGACCTTGCAGCCGTTCAGCCTCCTGCACGCTTCGTCAAGCTTCGGCCCGGCTGCTTTGTGGATGGCTCCGTCCACTCCGCCGCCACCCGCAAGAAGAGTGTTCGCTGCGTTAACGATACAGTCACATTCAAGCTTTGTAATGTCGCCAAGATAAGTTTTTATCATACTTCCGCCCTGATAATCCGGTTTCCGCGATAAGCGCATCCGGTCATCTTTTCCTTTCTTTGGAAAATTTATTAATTGCAATAAGTAACACTCCCGATACTCTCTATGCTTTCACCTGTTTTCCCGCGGATGTTTTTCAGACTGTTATCTGTTTTTCCCGGGATGTTTTTCGGGATTTCATCTGTTTTTCTCCGGATGCTTTCAGACTGTTATCTGCTTTTCCCGGGATGTTTTTCGGGGTTACATCTGTTTTTCTCCGGATGCTTTAAGACTGTTATCTGTTTTTCCCGGGATGTTTTCGGGATTTCATCTGTTTTTCTCCGGATGCTTTCAGACTGTTATCTGTTTTTCCCGGGATGTTTTTCGGGGTTTCATCTGCTTTTCGCTAGATGTTTTTCATGCTATCTATAAATCTTTCCTTTATTGACGAAAAACTCTCGTCTACGATACCGAAATCCTTCTCCTTGTAATTCCAGAGAGCGCATCCGATTCCGCACTTCTTAAATGCAGTCCTGATGTCAATGAGCCAGCGAAGCTTTGATTCGTTGTCGGCCTGATCGATTGTTCCGTACTCGCCGCAGTAAAGTGCAACATCCGCCTCTCTTGCGGGCTTCATGGCGTCCTCAAAGATTCTCTCAAAAAAAGAAACTCCGATCATGCCGTCACCTGAGTCAATCGCCTTTGACTGACCGAGCCCGATAGCCTCCTGCTCCTTTCTGTACTCCTCAAGAGTCTTCGGGTACGTCGTTCTGAAATCGTTGTTGGTCTCCGGCATCCAATAGGCACCCTGATGAGTAAATACCATCGGCTCGTAGCAATGGAAGTTGTAAACCACCCTGTCATCCTTCGGAGTGCGAAGCTCCTTTACTGTCATGACATTGTTGTAATTCACGCCGCCGACAATGATGAACGACTTAGGTGCAATACTTCTGACGAGCTTTATATACTTCCCGACGATTCCGTTCCAGGCATCGATTACCTCAACGGGAACGACCTCGTTAAGAGGCTCGAAAGCTATGTTGTCCGGATAGTCGGCATAACGGGTGATAATTCTCTCCCAAAGCCTGAAAAATCTTTCCTGAAGCGCCTCGTCAAAGAAGAATTTCTTCTTGTCCATGTCGACCTTCTGAGGATCAAAGGAATAGCCGAAGCACTCGTGAAGATCGATGACCATGTTGAGCTTAAACTCGCTGCACCACCTGAAGCAGTTGTCAATGTACTTAAAACCAGCCTCCTTCGGACTTCCCCCTTCATCCTCGAGGACGCTGTAATCAACGGGAACACGCACGTGATCAAAGCCGAGCCCTGCTATATACTCGATATCGTCCCTTGTGATGAATGTTTCAAAATGATTGATGTCGTACTTCGCGAACTGGGAAATCCAGCCGCCCAGATTGACTCCGTTCATAAAACCCTTAAATATTTTCATGACACACTCCGTTCTGCTGCCATTTCAGGAAGCTAAGTCAATGTTAGAAACGCAATCCGCCTCTTGCGTTTCTAACATTTTTGCACAATAACCTACGCTACATTTTACTAAAATCGTGCGGTTGATGCAAGCAGAAATGATACGTAGAATAAGCTTTGACACAGGTTCGCGACATTGTCTATTGACAGCCTCACTTCTATCTAGTATTCTATTAGCTTGGTAAAGTATAAATACAACTGCAGGTGCGGTTTCCACTATTATCATCTGCAGCCCGCAAAATAAGAAGGTAGCAGACATGGTTTACAATAACATTCTTGAAGCAGTCGGTCACACACCCATGGTGCGTCTCAACAGAATGGCCCCCGACGGCGGTGCTGAAATACTCGTTAAATTTGAAGGTGTCAATGTCGGAGGCTCGATAAAAACAAGGACAGCCCTTAATATGATTGAAGCGGCAGAGGCTGAAGGCCGCATAAACAAAGATACTATAATTGTAGAACCAACCAGCGGCAATCAGGGCATCGGTCTCGCACTCGTCGGAGCTGTTCGCGGTTACCGCACAATCATCATCATGCCCGACTCCGTAAGTGAGGAGCGCCGCAAGCTTGTGCGTCACTACGGAGCGCAGGTAAAGCTGGTCCATGACTCGGGCGACATAGGCGCATGCATCGATGAATGCCTTCAGACAGCGCTGCGTATGCAGGAAAAGGACCCGAGGGTCTTTGTTCCCCAGCAGTTCACAAATCCGAACAACGTTCTTGCTCAGAAAAACTTCACTGCTGCAGAAATTCTCGAACAGGTCGACGGTCCGATCGACGGCTTCTGTTCCGGAATAGGCACCGGCGGAACTCTCACCGGCATCGGCGAGGTTTTGAAAGAGAAAAATCCCGATATCGAAATCTGGGCAGTTGAACCCGAGAATGCCGCAATACTTGCGGGCGGTACAATCGGAACCCACCTTCAGATGGGTATCGGAGACGGAATTATTCCCGAAATATTAAACACAAGCATCTACAGCAACATCTACATCATCACCGATGAAGAAGCCCTCAGTACCTCAAAGCGTCTCGCCAAGGAAGAGGGACTTCTCTGCGGGATCTCAAGCGGCACGAACGTTGCGGCCGCCATCCGGCTTGCCGAAAAGCTCGGACCCGGAAAACGCGTCGTCACAGTTCTTCCCGACACTGCAGAGAGATATTACTCGACATCACTTTTCGAAGAATAAGGTGATTTTCCATCTTCTCGTTTTATGAGAAAATAGTTTCCGGAAAATACCAAATATGCGCAATGTGGCCATTTTACACGCTTTTTGACAAAAAGAAAAAACCGGTTGAAAAACCGGTTTTTTTAAGTAGCGAAGGGGGGATTTGAACCCTCGACACTACGGGTATGAACCGTATGCTCTAGCCAACTGAGCTACTTCGCCATGCTGAGAAGCACCGCTTCTCAGAAAAATGGGACCTATAGGGCTCGAACCTATGACCCTCTGCTTGTAAGGCAGATGCTCTCCCAGCTGAGCTAAGATCCCATTCACGTCTGCACGCAAGTGACATTATATTGCGTGACGTTCCATTTGTCAAGGACAATTTCCAAGTTTTTTTATTGTATCAGACACTTACCCTCACTCGCTTCTCTGACCGGTATCAGGTAAATGAATCGAGCGCAACTTCGATCATGTCACCGAAGCTTGTTCTCCTTGCATCAGCGTCAAGATGTTCTGCTCTGAAGAGGTGATCCGATGCTGTCAGAATACACAATGCCTTCTTCTGAAGTCTTGCAGCATTCAGATAAAGACCGACCGCCTCCATCTCAACAGCGAGAACGCCCATCTTCTTCCACATCTCGGGAACGCTGTTGTTGTCATCATAGAAGTGATCAGAGGAAAGAACATTTCCGCAATGGTACTTTAATCCTTTCTTTTCCGTGACTTCAATCGCCCTTCTTAACAATGAATAGTCTGCAACTGCCGCAAGGGTTCCGGGAAGACTGTACTGTGCGGCAAAATTTGAATCCGTTGACGCACCCATCGCAAAAATAAGATCTCCGAGCATAATGTCATCCGAATAGGCGCCGGCTGATCCAATTCTGATGATATTCTCCACTCCGTACATGTCGTAAAGCTCATAGCTGTAAAGAGCTATCGAGGGGATTCCCATTCCGTGACCCATGACAGAAATCTCTTTACCGTTGTAGGTTCCTGTATATCCGAACATATTTCTGACTGTGTTGAAACACTTTACATTATCAAGATAAGTCTCTGCAATCCACTTGGCGCGAAGAGGATCTCCGGGCATAAGCACAGTCTGTGCGATATCGCCGTAATTGGCGTTGTTGTGCGGTGTTGACATAATATTCCTCCCAAACTCTTTACGGTCTTAATGACCTTGCATTGTTGATACTTTT
>JAZLIL010000178.1:0-15893 GCA_045617405.1 Lachnospiraceae bacterium
TGGTGGGCTCTCAAGGAGATCTGGAACAAGGGCCTGCTCTACAAGGGCTATAAGATTGTGCCCTATTGCCCGAGGTGCGGAACTCCGCTTTCATCTCATGAGGTGGCTCAGGGCTATAAGGATGTTAAGGAAAAGTCGGCGATTGCAAAATTCCGCCTTGTCGGCAAGGAGAACGAGTATATCCTTGCCTGGACAACGACACCCTGGACCCTGCCCTCAAATGTTGCACTCTGCGTAAATGCCGAGTTTGACTATGTCAAGGTAAAGGTCAGCGTTGATGCGAAGAACAGCGTTGTTAAGGAAGGCGCTGAGGACACGGCTGTCGGAACCGAGTACTACATTCTCGCCGAGGCACTTCTTTCCGTAATTAACGGCAGGTATGAGATCGTTGAGCGTTTCAAGGGTGCAAGCCTTGAGAACACGGAATATGAACCCCTTTTCGACTATGCATTCAACAATCCCGACGGAACAGTTAATCCTAAAGCAAACAGAAACAATGTCTATGGCAAGAAGGCATTCTACGTAACCTGCGATGATTATGTAACACTTTCTGATGGTACCGGAGTCGTTCATATAGCTCCTGCATTCGGTGAGGATGATGCGAACATCGGACGCCGTTACGATCTTCCCTTTGTTCAGCTCGTCGATGAGGCAGGCTGCATGAAGAAAGAGGCAGTTGACGTTGCCGGTCTTTTCTGCAAGCAGGCAGATGAGCCTGTCATGAAGCTTCTCGCAGAGAAGAAGCTTCTTTTTGCGGTACTTAAATTCGAGCACAGCTATCCGTTCTGCTGGCGCTGTGACACACCGCTTATCTACTATGCAAGAGAGTCCTGGTTCATCAAGATGACAGCTGTCAAGGACAGGCTCATTGCCAACAATAAGACCATCAACTGGATTCCCGAGAGTATCGGAACCGGACGATTCGGCGACTGGCTTGAGAACATCCAGGACTGGGGCATCAGCCGTAACCGTTACTGGGGCACCCCGCTCAACGTCTGGATCTGCGAGTGCGGGCATATACATTCAATCGGCAGCATCGAAGAGCTCAAGAGCCTTAGCTCAAACTGCCCTGACGAGATCGAGCTTCACCGTCCCTACATTGACGCCGTGACAATCAGGTGCGAGAAGTGCGGCCGCGAGATGCACCGCGTTCCTGAGGTTATCGACTGCTGGTTTGACTCGGTCGCAATGCCTTTCGCACAGCACCACTATCCTTTTGAGAACAAGGATGTCTTTGAAAAGCAGTTCCCGGCTGACTTCATCTCCGAAGCAGTCGATCAGACGCGCGGCTGGTTCTACTCGCTGCTCGCAATCTCAACGCTGCTCTTTGACAAAGCTCCCTATAAGAACGTAATCGTGCTCGGCCTCGTTCAGGACGAGAACGGCCAGAAGATGTCGAAGAGCAAGGGCAACGCCGTCGACCCGTTCGACGCGCTTGAGAAGTTCGGCGCCGACGCCATCAGGTGGTATTTCTACATCAATTCGGCACCCTGGCTGCCCAATCGCTTCCACGACAAGATTGTTATCGAGGGCCAGCGCAAGTTCATGGGCACCCTGTGGAACACCTATGCGTTCTTCACGCTGTACGCAAACATCGACAACTTCAATCCCATGGATTACACCCTGGAATATGAAAAACTGCCCGTCATGGACAAGTGGCTTCTTTCCAGGCTCAACTCTGTTGTGAAGGAAGTCGACTGCAACTTGAGCAGCTACCGTATCCCCGAGACGGCGCGTGCACTCCTCGACTTTGTCGATGAGATGAGCAACTGGTATGTCCGCCGCGGCAGGGAGCGTTTCTGGGCAAAGGGCATGGAGCAGGACAAGATCAATGCCTATATGACGTTATATGAAGCCCTTGTTACCATTTGTAAGGCGGCAGCGCCTATGATTCCCTTCATGACAGAGGAAATTTATCAGAATCTCGTAGTCGGCATCGATCCTTCGGCCAAGAAGTCGATTCACCTCTGCGATTTCCCTGTTTGCAGCGAGGCTCTTGTTGATGAGAAGCTTGAAGCTGACATGGAGGAGGTTCTTGAGATCGTTGTTCTCGGACGTGCCGCAAGAAATGCAGCAAACATCAAGTCTCGTCAGCCTGTCGCGAAGATGTTCGTAAAGGCCGGCAAGGAGCTTTCGGAGTTTTATAAGGAAATCATCGAGGACGAGCTCAATGTGAAGACATGCAGCTTCACAAGCGATGTCCGCGATTTCACAAGCTATTCCTTCAAGCCTCAGCTTAAGACGCTCGGTCGCCGTTTCGGCAGCCGTCTGAATGAGCTGAAGACAATCCTTGCGGAGCTTGACGGAAACGACGCTATGGATTCATTAAATGCAACAGGAGAACTTCACCTGACAGTTGGCGGCGTTGACGAGGCACTTACGGCAGAGGATCTTCTCATCGAGATGACTCAGAAGGAAGGCTTCGTAAGCGAGACAGACCACGGCTATACAGTAGTTCTTGATACGAACCTTACCGAAGAGCTCATCGAGGAGGGCTTTGTCCGCGAGGTTATCAGCAAGGTTCAGACAATGCGTAAGGAAGCAGATTTCGAGGTGACCGACAGAATCACCCTTTACTGTGCAAATAACGCAAAGATCGCCGGCATCATTGCAAAAAATGCCGACACCATCAAGCGTATCGTCCTTGCCGATGAGATTGTCTTTGACAAGACCGGGGGTAGCGTCAAGGACTGGAACCTCGGCGATGAAGCCGTAACATTAGGAGTAAAGAGAGATTAATTGCCGCAAGCCGTGTAAAGAAGGCAAAGAGTGCCAAAGTCCCGGGTATTATGCGGCTTTGGCACAGCATCATATAATAGGAGGGTCACAATATGGCATTTTCCGCATTTTCCAAGGCAGATTTTCGTGAGAAGCTTTCTAGAAACGCAGTGTTCTATTTCCGCAAGGATCTGGACAAGCTGAGTGCTAACCAGCTTTACATATGCGTGGCATATGCAATGCGCGATTACATTGTTGAGGACTGGCGAAAGACAGAACACGCGATAAGAGAACGCGATGCGAAGGTTGTTTACTACCTGTCCATGGAGTTTTTGATGGGCAGGGCGCTCGGCAACAACCTTATCAACATGTGTGCATATGAGCCTGTCAAGGAGGTTCTTTCAGATCTCGGATTTGACATTGACACAATCGAGGACGAGGAGGCCGATGCAGGTCTTGGAAACGGCGGCCTCGGACGTCTTGCCGCATGCTTCCTCGATTCGCTTGCAACGCTTCGTTACCCCGCCTGCGGATGTGGAATCCGTTACCATTACGGCATGTTCAAGCAGGAGATTCGCGACGGCTACCAGGTTGAGGCAGCCGATGTGTGGCTCCGCGACGGTTATCCCTTCGAAATCAGGGCGCAGGAGGACTGTCAGGTTGTCCGTTTCGGCGGTTACATCCGCTATGACAAGGACGAGACGGGCCGCGAGCGCTTCGTTCATGAGGGCTATGACCTTGTGAAGGCCGTTCCCTTCGACATCCCCATCATTGGTTACGACAACAGCATCGTTGACTGCCTGCGAATCTGGGATGCGCGGGCCATGGAATCCTTCGAGCTTTCGGATTTCGACAAGGGCGATTACTTAAAGAGCGTTGAACGCCAGAACCTGGCGAGAAGCATCAGCGATGTTCTCTATCCTAACGACAATCACTACGCCGGCAAGGAGCTGCGCCTGAAGCAGCAGTACTTCTTCGTTTCGGCGAGTGTTCAGTACGCCGTCAAGAGATGCGCAGATCTGCATCACGGTGACGTGCGCCATTTATATGAAAAGGTGGCTTTCCAGCTCAACGACACGCATCCGAGCGTAGCCGTGCCCGAGCTCATGCGTGTGCTCATGGATGACTACAACCTGAAGTGGGACGAGGCGTGGGACATCACCTGCAAGACCTGTGCATATACAAACCACACAATCATGCAGGAGGCCCTTGAAAAGTGGCCCATCGATCTGTTCCAGAAGCTTCTGCCGAGAATTTACCAGATTGTCGAGGAAATCAACCGCCGTTTCACACTTATGCTCCGCGATCTTTATCCGGGCGACAACCGCAAGATTGAGTCGATGGCCATTCTCTACGGCGGCCAGGTCAGAATGGCAAACCTCGCCATCATCGGCGGACATTCCGTAAACGGCGTTGCCAAGCTGCATACCGAGATTCTGAAGAGCGTCGTGCTTAAGGATTTCTACGAGCTGTGGCCTGAGCGTTTCAATAACAAGACGAACGGCGTCACACAGCGCCGCTTCCTCTGCCACGGCAACCGTCTCCAGTCCGCATGGATTACTGAGCGTATCGGTGACGGCTGGATCACGGACCTTTGTCAGCTCGAGAAGCTTGTTCCCTATGCTGACGATCCCGAGGCACGCAAGTCCTTCATGGACATCAAGCGACAGAACAAGGTGCGCCTGTGCAAGTACATCAAGGAGCACAACGGCGTGGATATCGATCCCGATTCAATCTTCGATGTCCAGGTTAAGCGTCTCCATGAATATAAACGTCAGCTCCTGAACATTCTCCACGTCATGTATCTCTACAACCGTCTGAAGAAGGATCCTAAGATGGACATGGTTCCGAGGACGTTCATATTCGGCGCAAAGGCGTCGGCAGGCTACTGGCGTGCAAAGATGATTATCAAGCTTATAAACAGCGTTGCTGATGTCATCAACAACGATGCTTCTATCGACGGCAAGATAAGGGTCGTTTTCATCGAGAATTACCGTGTTTCCAATGCCGAGATTATTTTCGCGGCATCCGATGTTTCAGAGCAGATTTCAACAGCGAGCAAGGAGGCATCAGGTACCGGCAACATGAAGTTTATGCTCAATGGCGCCATTACTCTTGGAACAATGGACGGTGCAAACGTCGAGATTGTAGAGGAAGTCGGGAAGGAGAACGCAGTTATCTTCGGTCTTTCCTCCGAGCAGGTCATCGACTACGAGAAGAACGGCGGCTACGATCCCAGAAGCGTTTACAACGAAAGTCCCGAGCTCCGCGAGGTTCTCGAGCAGCTCATCAACGGGACCTACTCGCCTAACGACATCGGTATGTTCCGTGAGCTCTATGCATCACTTCTCGATCCGACCGGTTACGACCGCGCCGACAGATACTTCATTCTCGCCGACTTTGCTTCCTACGCAAAGGCTCAGGAGGAGATTGACCGCCGCTACCGCGACCGCGATGCATGGGCCAAATCGGCCATCCTCAATGTTGCAAAGTCCGGAAAGTTCTCGTCAGACCGTACCATCGAGGATTACGTTCGCGATATCTGGGGTCTGAGGAGGTTATAGCGTTTCGTGTGACTCGGAATAAGGCTCACAATTGTCCCGTGTGTTCTCTTTTGACAGGACACTAAGGTCCTCTTGTGTTCCTTACCGAGCAGATAGAAGGCGTTCGGGAAACGACCCCCATTCGGCATCCATGCCTCAGTGGGTGCCTAAACTGACATCCATGTCAGTTTTTCCCTCTGAGCATGGAACACGGCGACGACCTAAGTGCCTGTATTTATGAGAAAACACGGGACAATTGTGAGCCTTATTCCTCGAGTGAACGGCAAGGGGTGACAAGTTGAGAGAAGGCTGCGCCTCAGCCCCCGGGTGAATGGCTGCGCAGGTAAATAGCTTTTTTCTTTTCAAGTTTTGCGAAGAGGAATAGAGAGACTTGGGAAGCATAATATAATATATAAGGGGTTTGGATAGTTATGAAGGCATATATGTTTTTGGCTGATGGGTTCGAAGAAGTTGAAGCTTTGACGGTAGTTGATGTTCTCAGGAGAGGAAGCGTCGATATCAGAATGATGTCGATTACCGGAGACAGAGAAGTACTCGGCTCACACAAAATAAGGATTAAGGCGGATGGTCTTTTCTGGGAATCAGATTATTCGGATGGCGATATTGTGATTTTGCCCGGAGGAAAGGGCGGTACAGATAAGCTCTCCGAGAATGAAGGAGTTCACAATGTACTGAGGTCATATTGCGAATCCGGCAAGAAGGTCGCAGCCATCTGCGCAGCTCCGTCGGTACTCGGCCGGCTCGGCCTTCTCGAAGGAAAGAAGGCTACATGCTATCCCGGCTTTGAGGACAAGCTGAAGGGCGCTGTCATTTCAAAGAACGGACCGAAGGCAGTTGGTTCACCCTTCGAAATTGCAGGAAACATCATCACCGGCCGCTCCATGGGCACGGCGCTCGATTTCGCCCTGACAATCCTCGAGGAGCTCATGGGAAAAGAGATCCGCGGAAGAGTAGAGGAGTCTTTGGTAAGGCAGTGATATGAAGAATGAACCTTGCATGAGATTTAGGAGGAGTCAAAGGCAGGGCAATAATAATTTTCGCAAAAACCGCGCGAAGTGAATGGAGAATATAGTCATGGATATCAATCAGGAAGCCCTTATTCTGCATAAGCAGTGGAAGGGAAAGCTCTCCACGGAGAGCAAGTGCAAGGTGAATTCGGCAGATGCGCTTGCGAGGGCGTACACCCCGGGTGTTGCCGAACCCTGCAGGGTAATTGCAAAGGACAAAGACGAAGTTTACACCTATACGCTTAAGCAAAACACTATAGCTGTCGTTTCGGACGGCAGTGCAGTGCTCGGACTCGGGAACATCGGCCCCGAAGCCGCAATCCCCGTAATGGAAGGCAAGTGCGTACTCTTTAAGGAGTTTGGCGGAGTCAACGCCTTTCCGATCTGCCTTGACACGCAGGACACAGAAGAGATAATAAAGGCTGTCAAGCAGATTGCACCTGTTTTCGGCGGTATCAATCTTGAGGATATTTCGGCTCCGAGATGCTTTGAAATCGAGGAGAGACTGAAGAAAGAACTTAATATACCTGTTTTCCACGATGACCAGCACGGAACGGCAATCGTCGTCCTTGCCGGCCTGATTAATGCTATGAAGATTACCGGGAGAAAGCCGGAGACTACACGTGTAGTAATGAGCGGCGCCGGTGCAGCGGGAATTGCAATCACAAAGCTGCTTCTTCTTTATGGTTTCAAGGATATTACTATGTGTGGGCGCCATGGAATTATCGGACCCGACACCGAGGGAATCAATGACGTGCAGCGTGCAATGACCTCATGCACCAATCTCGACCGCCGCAAGGGGACCCTCGCCGACGCGCTTGCCGGCGCAGATGTGTTCATCGGCGTGTCCGCACCCGGACTCGTTACGCAGGATATGGTCCGCTCGATGAAGAAGGACGCAATCATCTTTGCGATGGCAAACCCGATTCCTGAGATTATGCCCGACGAGGCAAGAGCCGCAGGAGCCGCAATCATCGGAACAGGCCGCTCGGATTTCCCGAACCAGGTCAACAACGTAATCGCATTCCCCGGTATCTTCAAGGGAGCGCTCGAGGCCCGTATTCCCCAAATCACTGAGGATATGAAGCTCGCCGCAGCAAATGCCATTGCCGGTATCATTACCGACTCCGAGCTTTCAGCCGACAATATAATTCCAACCCCCTTCGATCCGCGCGTTCGCGACGCAGTCTCAAAGGCCGTTGTCGACTGCTATTACGATTCGCTGTAACTGAACGGTGTCAGGTCAAAGCGTTAAAAGTGTGTCAGAGTTGTTGTCCGGAGACACCGCAGCGGAGTATTAAGGAGTTAATATGTTACCGAGAACGTTGCTTCAATGTAAGTTGACGATTCTGTACATGCTTGACAAGGTGAATATGCCTATCAGCAACACGCAGATTATCAACTTTCTTTTGGAAAACGATTACACAGATTATTTGAACGCGCAGCAGACGCTTGCCGAATTGATTGAGGACGAGTGCGTCTACCTCGAAACCATTCGAAACATGACGCTCTATGCAATTTCGCCGGCCGGGCGAGAGAGCCTGGCACTTCTCGGCGGCGACCTTTCGAAGGGTATCCGGGAAGACATCGACACCTACCTGCGCGAGAAAAGTATTGATATAAACAACGCCATAGCTGTCCGTGCCGATTACTACATTGCAGACCACGATCTGTATATCGCAAGACTTCAGCTTGTGGAGCGCGGTGCCGTGATTTTTGAAATGAATGTTTCACTGCCGACCGCAGAAATTGCCGACACGGTGTGTGCTAACTGGCGCAACGCCAGCGGCGAGCTATATGCCAACGTTATGGCAACCCTGATGAAGTGAAGTGCGGCGCCAGACCGGGCGAGGTACGGGCTTCCGGCAGGGCGGACAAAATCAAGGAAAAGAGCAGGCCGGTCCGAAATGCATGGTCATTGTGGATTACCACGACATTTCGAAAAGCTTCCGTGAAAATAGCAGTGGAGAAAGCTTTGACTGAGTCGAAACACCACGACAATTTGAAAAGCTTCCATGAAAATAGAAGTGTAGAAATTGTACGAAGAGTTGCGCACTTGTGCGGAACCCGGCGAGTTGATAAATGGAGGAATATGATGGAAAACGAAGAAAAGATTGTTACAGAAGAGAGTTCACCGGTTGAGTCGTCAGAGACACCGACAGAGGCAGTCACCGAGACAACCGATGCTGTTACTGAAGAGAATGCAGCAGATGAAGCCGAAGCCGCTGCAGAGTCTGAGGAATCTGACACCGAGGCACCTGCAGACGAGTCCGAAGTTGACATTATGTCACTTGATGACGGGCCGACAGCGGTGCTTAAGAAAAGCAAGTCAACTATCATCGGTCTTGTTGTGATTCTGCTTTGCATTATTATTGCGGCAGGGCTTATTATTCTCGGCATCATCATGAAGAAAAAGTCGGCAGAGCCTGAAAAGTCAGGAGAAGTATCCCGCACCGATGCGGCAGCAGCTGTTATTCCGATTTCGAAGTCCACCGAGAAGTATGACATTGTTGCAAATGTCGAGGTTGAGGGAATCAAGGTCGGACTTGCCCGGTACAAGGACATTGTTATCACTGCGAAGAAGGGCGTTGTTACTGAGGACCAGTTTAATGAGGCAATCGATTCACTCGCTGCAACATTTGTTGCATATAACGAGATAACCGACCGCGCATGCAGGGAAGGCGACATTGTAAGCATCGACTATGCGGGAAGCATCGATGGTGTTGCATTTGACGGCGGTACAGGTTCAACAGATGAGCTCGCTCTCGGAAGTGGTGCAATGATTCCCGGTTTCGAAGAGGGCATTATCGGTCACAAGACCGGCGAGGAATTTGACATCGATGTAACATTCCCCGAGAACTACGGCAAAGAAGAGCTGAATGGCAAGCCGGCAGTCTTTCATATAACGCTGAAGAAGATTTCAGAGAGCTGCGTTCCTGAGCTTACCGACGAAGTTGTAGCGGAAAACACCGAGTACACTACGGTCGAGGATTTCAAGAACTTTGTTCGCGACTACCTGCAGAATGCGGCCGACGCGAACGAGCAGAACATCGCGAAGGGTCAGTTCTGGGAGAATCTGATCGCATCGAGCACGTTTGAGGGCAACCTTGATGAGTTGAACGCGCGCTATGAGGAGGAGCTCACGAACTACACTATGCAGACGCAGGGCGACACGCCGCTCAATATTATGATGAATTACTACGGTTACGACGAGGAAACCGCGAAGGCCTACGTGCAGGATCAGATTCTGAAGACTACGAAGCAGGAACTCATATTAAAGGCTGTCATCGCGAACGAAGGCCTGACACTTGATGAGGAAGAGTACAACAGCTACATCGAAGGCTACATGGCTTATGTTCAGGCGACGAGCAAGGAAGAGTTCTTCGACATGATTGGCGGCGACGAGGACTTCTTCAAGGAAGACTTCATGCAGAACAAGGCATACGATTTCATTGATGCGGGCGTTACCGTAAACGTTGAGTAGAGCAAGGAAGAGTAACAAGGCATACGATTTCATCGATGCGGGCGTTACCGTAAACGTTGAGTAGAACTATGAAAATTGCGCTGATTTCTGATACGCACGGTGTGTTCCGACCGGAATGGAAGAATACATTCAGGAAATGCGACATGGTGATCCATGCGGGCGATTTTACCTCGGAGAGAATCTACGACTCCTTTAACGAATTGGGAGTTCCGTTCTACTGCGTCAGGGGAAATTGCGATTATGGCAAAGAGTTCGCCGAGTACCTGCATGACTTTATCGCCGTGCCGGCGGCAGGCAGGCTGATATACGTGGCACACTGCAGATATGACATACCGGGAGACATTACGGATGCCGATTTCATTGTCACCGGTCACACTCACTATCATGAACACTACGATCAGTTTGGGAAGATCTTTATTAATCCGGGTTCAGCCGGGAATGACCGTGGAGACGGCAAGCATTTTGCACTCCTCACCCTGAACGATGACGGAAGCTACGCAGTCGAATTCGTGGACTCGTGACAAAATTCCACTTTGACGAGGCCCCGAACGGTGTCAGGTCAAGGTGTCAAACAGGCACATTAAAAAACTCCAACAACAGATGGAGTTTTTTTGATGTTTGGCGAGAACGGCGTAAGAATGTTGGCAGGTCAGGTATCCGGGTACATAGGGAATGAAGGCAAGCCGAAACCTTATGTACCTTTGAAGAAACCGGAGAAACCGGGTTCATAGGGAATGAAGGCAAGCCGGAATCCTATGTACCTTTGAAGAAACCGGAGAAACCGGGTACATAGCGATTGAAGGTAAGCCGGAATCCCTATGTATTGCCGAAGAAGCTGATATATTAGAGGAGCTCGTTTATACTTGCTTTTTACCTGAACATAGTATATTATTATCATGTGTGGAAATCTGCAGACGTTCTGATTTGCAGTTTAAATCTTTAAATCATGTCGTTTCGACAGACAATTCAAGAAGGAGAAAACATGAAACCAATTAGTGAAATGACTCTCGTCGAATTAAGGAAGTACGCTTCTGAACTAGGGCTCGAAAAAATATCTTCAATGAAGAAAGATGCTCTTCTGGAGCTCGTTGCAGGAAAGGAAACCGGGAAGCCTGCCAAAGCGACCGAAGCCGAAAAGAAACCTGCCAGAGCCGTAAAGAAGGCAGATAAGGCAGAGTCGGCAGCCACAAACAGTACAGAATCTGAAGGATTAGCTTTAGAAGCAAAGCCTGCCCAAAGAACCACAAATTCAAAAGCAAAGGCATCTGGCGGAAAAGCAGAGAATACAAAGGCAAAATCCACATCCGGAAAAGCAGGGAATACAAAGGCAAAATCCACATCCGGAAAGGCTGGGAATGCCAAGGAAAATACTACTCCCGATAACACAGAGAATACTATGGCAAAGGCCACAACCGACGGTTCGAAGAATGCAAAAGCAGATGCTCTCTCTGATACCGCGGTGAATGCAAAAGCAGATGCTCCCTCTGATAGTGCGAAAAAAACCAAGGCGGGTACCCATTCTAATAATACAAAGGAAACCAAATCTGCAGCTCCCGTGAAGAATCACGCAGCAAAGCAGTCTGCCCGCGAAAGACTTGAGCAATTTGCTTTGAAGCGTGCGCAAATACCTGTGCAGAACCAGCCCGCTCAGACTCAGCTGCGTCAGCAGAGCGGCGACCAGTTATCAACTGATCAGAACCAGTCCGCTCAGACTCGGCTGCGTCAGCAGAGCAGCGACCAGCTGTCAACTGATCAGAGTCAATCCGCTCAGAACCAGGGACAGCAAGCCAACAATCAGCCTGTAAATGATCAGGGTCGGCAGCAAGGCAGAATACAGCGTCGGCAGCAAAGCAGCGACCAGAAACCTAACGCTCAGAACCAGCGTGCAAATGTACAGAACCAGCAAGGCACCCAGAACCAGCGTCAGGCAGTGAACCGCCAGCAGACCGATTCGGCACGCCAGCAGCAGGGTTCGCGCACTTCGGGTCAGCCCGGCGACGCTCAGCGCCTCACTCAGGACGCTCAGGCTTTCGGAGCAAATTCCAGCAATATACCTGTTCAGCCGATTGACGGCACGATATCTCCCGAGATGCAGGCCTTTGACAGCGGTGTTACCAAGCAGGGTATACTCGAAGTCATGCCCGATGGCTTTGCATTCATTCGATGCGACAACTTCCTCCCCGGCGAGAATGATGTCTACGTCTCCCCTGCTCAGGTCAGACGTTTCAACATCAAAACCGGAGATATCATTGAGGGGAATATGAAAATCAAGGCGCCAAACGAAAAGTTTTCAGCCCTTCTCTACATAAAGAGCATCAATGGCATGCCGCCGGCAGAGGCATTGACGCGCGCAAAATTCGAGGATTTGACACCAATCTTCCCGAACGAGAGAATTCACCTCGAAACACCCGGCTGCGGTCCCGCAATGAGAATGGTCGACCTGCTCTCTCCCATCGGAAAAGGCCAGCGCGGAATGATCGTTTCCCAGCCGAAGGCCGGCAAGACAACGCTCCTCAAGCAGATTGCAAGGGCGATTACGACGAATCACCCCGATATGCATCTGATCGTTCTTCTCATCGACGAACGCCCCGAGGAAGTCACGGATATGAAAGAATCGATATCAGGACCGAACGTCGAAGTCATCTACTCAACCTTCGACGAGCTTCCCGAGAAGCACAAACGCGTGTCCGAGATGGTAATAGAACGTGCGAAGCGACTTGTTGAGCATAGAAAGGACGTAGTCATCCTTCTTGACAGCATCACACGACTTGCAAGGGCGTACAACTTGACATGTCAATCAAGCGGAAGAACTCTGTCAGGCGGTCTTGATCCGGCAGCTCTTTATATGCCGAAGAGATTTTTCGGTGCCGCAAGAAACATGAAGGAGGGCGGAAGTCTCACGATTCTTGCGACGGCGCTTGTCGACACGGGCAGCCGCATGGACGACGTCGTTTTCGAGGAATTCAAGGGCACCGGCAACATGGAGCTCGTGCTTGACAGGAATCTGTCAGAGCGCCGCATATTCCCGGCTATCGATCTGCCTCGCTCAGGAACGCGCCGCGACGATCTGCTCCTCAACCCGACCGAGCAGGAGGCCAACTACATTATGAGGCGTGCATTCAGCGGGTCGAAAGGCGATGAGGCCGTTGAGCGCATCATCAATATGTTCGCACAGACGCGCAAGAACACCGAGTTCTGCGAAATTGTCAAGAAGCTTCGTCCGATGCCCGGTCCCGCGCAGACAAAGCAACAGCAGTAAGTAATTTCGGTCGGTGTCAGGTCAAGGCTTCTGACTGACCGCTTGTCGGGCGGTTTGCATCACGAAAAACCGACGGAAAACGCCAGATGGTTTCCCCGGTTTTTCTGCATGCACACTGCCCTTTCAATCTGTGACACCTTGACCGGACACCATTGCAACACCGTTTCGGCATTGTTTTACACCGTTTGCTGCTTGACCGGACACCGTTTAGCTGATATAATCAAACACGATAAAAATTTATGATATGGAGGTCTTATATCATGTATTCAAATGCAAAGAGTGGTATTAGAAAGCTTTATAAGGCAGAGCTTATGGAACTTATCAGCGTTGTTCTTGTCGTAATCGGAAGCGTTATTGCCATTGTTCCGTTTGTTGGAACACTTGTTGGCGGTTTAATTGTTGTCATCGCCGCGATAATTGCAATGATAAGTGCGATTCTTGGTCTGTTAGCGCTTAATAAGGCCGGCAAGGATGAGGCTGCTTTCGCGACAGCATTCAAGATTATCATCATCCAGCTCATTCTTACCTTTGTAGTTGGCATTTTCACTGCAATCTTCAAGAACAATCCGCTTCTTGGCTCAATTACCGAGTTAATCAAACAGATTGTTGACATTGTTGTTACCTACTTTGTTCTCACTGGACTTCGTCGAATCTTCGACAGCCTTGGCAAGTCAGAGATGGCAGCAAAGTCAGACAAGGTATGGAAGATTTACGCACTCAGCATTATTTTATCGTCAGTCTGCGGCTGCCTTGGCGATTCAAAGCTCGGTGCAATCAAAGTACTCGCAGTTATCCTTAGTCTTGTAAGCCTCGTTGCATCAATCGTAGCATACTTCAAGTATCTCGGTTTTCTGAAAAAATCCGCAAACGAGATGTAATACTCTCCGTGCCGAAAGGCAGGAAAATTCAAGCGTAAAAAAACTCCAACTGTTGTTGGAGTTTTTTTAATGGCCGGGTGTCAGGTCAAGCTGTCACTCAACGAACGGTGTCCGACATGTTGATTTGGTTTTTCTATGCGTGTATAATGAAATTCTGCGAGGAGGAACAAACACGTTGAGTATCGATGACAAAAAAGCAAACAGACAGCCGACCAAGATTAACCCTGCGAAGAGCCACGGTTCTGAGAAAAGCAGCCAGACCAAGATTAACCCTGCGAAGAGCCGCAGTCCTGAGAAAAGCAGCCCGACCAAGATTAACTCTGCGAAGAGCCACGCTTCTGAGAAAAGCAGCCCGACTAAGGTCAACCCTGCGATGAGCCTGTGCCCGTATTCGAAGAAGTGCGGGGGGTGCAGCATGATTGATGTGCCATATGAGGAGCAGCTTGAACGCAAAAATGCCAAACTGAAAGAGCTCTACAGAGGGATTTATGTGCCCGATGCGATTGTACCGTCTCCTGAAGTGTTGCACTACCGCAACAAAGTGACGACCAGCTTCGCGCGCAATGCGAAGGGTGAAATCATCTCGGGAATCTACGAAGAAGGCACGCGGCGCGTAATCCGCACGAGTGGCTGCCTCATCGAAAATATAAAGGCCGATGCGATTATTGCGACAATTCGCGACCTTGCCAAATCGTTCAAAATAACGATATACAACGACATTAGCGGCAACGGTCTGCTTCGTCACGCACTAGTACGCGTGGGTGTCGGTACGGGCGAAATCATGGTTGTGCTTGTCGTAACATCGCCCATTTTCCCGTCAAAAAGCAACTTTGTGAAGGCCCTCCGTCGCGAGCACCCCGAAATCACAACAATCGTCCTGAACATCAACGATGCCGACACAGGCATGGTGCTCGGTTCCAGAAACGTCACTATCTTTGGGAGCGGCTTTATCTTTGATGAGCTGTGCGGCCTTCGCTTCAGGCTTTCCCCCGGGACATTCTACCAGGTGAATTCGGCTCAGACTGTCAGACTCTATTCTACAGCGATAGAACTCGCGCATATGAAGCCCGGCGAGACACTCATCGATGCCTACTGCGGTGTCGGAACCATCGGACTTGTCGTCGCATCAAGCAGCAGCGCCCTCGAAGCCGGGCGCAATAGTGACGCCGCATCAGGCATTAACGTCATCGGAATCGAGCTTAATCGTGATGCCGTTCGTGACGCAAACGCAAATGCGAAGCACAATCACATTGAAAACGCTCACTTCTATGCAGGCGACGCAGGGGAGTTCCTTGCAAAACAGGCAGACAATTCTCTTTTAACCGGGAGTGGCATCGATACTGACTTGATTTCGGACGGTGCTTGCTGCATAAAGATTGATGCGGTAATCATGGATCCTCCAAGATCGGGAGCAAGCGTGAAATTTCTCGATTCACTTGCTCAGGCAAATGTTCAGAGAGTTGTTTATATTTCCTGTAATCCCGAAACGCAGGTCCGCGATCTGAAGTATCTTTGCGAAAAAGGCTATAAAATCAAGGCTGTAAAGCCGTTTGACATGTTTGCAAATACCGAGCATGTCGAGAGTGTCGTATTGCTGTCCAAAGTGAAAGAGTAGTGTGTGGAAATCCCTTGATTTCAAGCGGTTTGGCGGGTTTTGATGTAAAAATAGGAGTATGTTTCTGGCATCAGGGAGAGGATACGAAACACCGGAAAATGGTGTGAAAATATCATTGAGACTTGAAGATTATTGTCAAAGGGTCATAAGCACACATTGAGACTTGAAGATTGTTGTCAACCGGAAATTGAGTGCGGCGGATTGTTGTCAAAACGGCAAAATGAATAATTGAGACTTGCGGATTGTTGTCATTTTCATGCGAGGCTTGAAGATTACAGTCCTGGGAGAGAAGAAGCATGGCATCAAGCAAAGAATACTTGAACTTTATAATAGATCAACTTTCCGGCTTAAATGGCATGTCGTACCGG
>JAZLIL010000179.1:0-10749 GCA_045617405.1 Lachnospiraceae bacterium
CCTCCCTGAGCGGAGGTACGTTGTCAGCTGTTGCAACCGGAGTCAGTGCGCTCGCTTCAGTTTCAGCTTTGCTGACCGACTACTTTATGAACAGATCAACACAGGGAAAGACAGCGCGTGAATTCTTTGATTCGGATGAGATTCTTGGGCGTGTCATCGAGAGCTATGGATTTGAGGAAGAAAAGAAAGAAGAGCTTCTGAAATTCTACGGACAGAAGGAATGCAAAGAACAGTTCTGGCAGGAGATCTGCAACATAACGGGATTTGTCAGCAGGGAAGCAATGTTTGATCACGTTGTTTTTGAGATAGCAAAGGGCATTTACAGTGAGATTTTCTACGACGAAGGGCAGAAGATACTTGCGGACGACAAGATAAAGATTGCAGCAAGAACACGTTACTTTGCACTGCTTAAATCTTACGGTCTTAAACGTCCGTCATATCCCGCAACAGCCGACGGTGAACCGTCGCTTTCGCTGATCCAGCTGGTTGAAGCAATGAAGAAGTAGAAGCACTTTATATAGATAAGGAGAACAACCATGAGTGAAAATAACGAAATGATCAGAAAAACAGTCCTTAAGAGAATAGAAGAATTGTTCAAAGGGCTCGACGCGACAACGCTCTATGTTGAGAAGAATGAAGAGAATCCGATGGATGTGCTGACAACAGTGCATCAGGAGCAGTGGACGGACGGTGTTAATATGTTTGGAGAGTACTGCTTTCTTCCTGCGGAAAACGTTCCAAAGGGCATCCAGTACTTCTCGAGCCTGATCACGATCTGCGAGACGATCCAGCCCGGTGCAGAGACAGAACTACTGAAGGCATGTGCCGCGGTCAACAACGTCACTGCCTGCGGCTTTCTCGCAGTCGATCTTGACAGCAGGTCCGTCACGATCCGCACCTGCATTCCTCTTCCTGAGACCTTCAGCGAAAACCAGCTCTATGCCGAGTGCAATCTCATTCTTGGCGGTTTCATGAACTCAGCCATGAGGTACTGTGGGTGGATCAAGCGCGTAGCTCTTGGCGAGGCTTCCTGCGACGAAGCGCTGTCGATAATCCTGTAGGCTTGCGACTCGCCACGGGGACTGTGGTGTGGCTGGCTTTGTCTTGCCTCAGCATATCACATGTTCTCGCTATTCAGAAGCACTAAGGGGCTCGCGTGCACCTTGCCGAACGGATCAAATGCGGTCGGGTACCGGCACCCATTCGGCATCCATGCCTCAGTGGGTGCCTAAAATGACATCCATGTCATTTTTACCCTCTGAGCGTGGCGCATCGCGACCACCCTAAGTGCTTCTATTTATGCGAGAACATGTGATATGCTGAGGCAAGACAAAGCCAGCCACACCACAGTCCCCACGGTGAGCCACTGACCAAAGAACCGTCCCCGTGGCGAGTCTTGACAATGCATCTCTATTAATGTATAATCTCGATTCGAACAGTATATGTGAAAATGGATATTTGTAATATCTGATATATAGGAGGAGCATTATGAAGGCTGCTGACAAAAAGAATTTAATGACCTATGAGGGCCTCAAGGCACTCGAGGACGAGCTTCAGGATCTTAAGGTTGTCAGAAGAAAAGAAGTTGCCGAGAAGATCAAGGAGGCAAGAGAGCAGGGAGACCTTTCCGAGAATGCCGAGTACGATGCTGCAAAGGATGAGCAGCGCGACATCGAAGCAAGGATCGAAGAGCTCGAAAAGATCCTCAAGAACGCAGAAGTCGTTGTTGAAGAAGAAGTTGCCCTTGGTGCGATCAACATCGGATGCGTTGTTAAGCTTCTTGATCTCGAGTACGATGAAGAAGTAGAGTACAAGCTTGTAGGTTCTACAGAGGCCAACATTCTCAAGAAGAGGATCTCAAATGAATCTCCTCTCGGCAAGGCCCTGATCGGTTCCAAGCTTGGCGATATTATCAAGTACGAGACATCAAACGGAGAATTTTCCTTCAAGATTCTCGACATCCAGAAGGCAAACTAAATAAGACAAGATGCAACAAAACGCTCGGAGGTTTTTCTACGGGCGTTTTGTTAACTTTGCGCGAACTCGCCACGGGTCGCCACGGGGACGGTTCTTTGGTTGGTTCCTTACAGCAGGTCCATTCCGTTCTTAGCCCAGTAGTTCGTGTTGTTGCATATACTGCATTCAAATAGATCGCAGTCCTCGTATATCATACCATATCGATATCCGGTACCCTTGCCCATATAGGTCTGAGTGGTCAGAGTATTGCAATACTTACAGGGCTTCCTGCGCGTTCCACCGATTTCCATGCCGCCCGAGACGTTTTTGAGCTCGTTTTCGGAAAGCTCGATAAATTCTCTTTTGTCATTCATGAAGATACTCCTTTTATTCGTTTATTTGTTTTGAGTGTATGTTAATATATATCGTGCATCATGAGTTCAACAACGCTTCTTGAACAATGGTCATAGCTAACATGGTGCCTTTTCTTGCCAGCACTGCAACAGTAGCCCAATCTTTTTTTCAATGGCACAAACCAATTCATGAAGTGCGGGGATGCTGGCACCGCCATGTGAAAGAATTAAATCTCCGAAGCGCTCCCGGTTCCTTCCGCCGACGACCTGCGACAACTCTTCCTCCGTTAACTCGGACAGCTTCTCGTTCAGGGGGTCACCTGCTCTTTAGAGAAGTTTGATTTCTCGTTATCTTTCATGGTAGTACCTCCTTCAAGTTTTTTTCTATTATACACTATAATTGTAATCATGCAATGGGTAGCTCGTAAGCGTCATTCGTCGGTCTTGTATTTGCCACAGACCTGTGCTATAATCAGATAATAATGCATTACTATGCTTTCTCGCGCTTTGCTGCGAACGGAGGAAATATGATTAATAAAGAGAAAACTGCTCTCATGACCAGAATGGCAATCTATGAGAAAAATGCCGGGAAAGAGGACATGAAGCTTAGCAGGTATTATAAGACGGATTATGCGAGGATGAATGTCTTAAGGACTGTTGTTGCCGTAACGGTCGCCTTTGTGCTGATTGTTGCGATGCTTGTTCTCTACAGGCTTGAGTACTACCTTGATAATGCGCTGACCATTGATTACAAGGCGCTTGGGCTGAAGCTTCTAAATGTCTACGGAATCGTTCTTGCCGTGTACGTGGTGCTCAGCTTCATCGGGTACAGTATCAGGTATTCGCTCTCCAGAAAAGGCCTGTCCGAGCATTACGCCAATCTGTCAAAGCTGAAGAAATTTGATAAGGGCATGTCGCCCAGTGATGAATCGGAGGAAGAAGAGTTATGATGTTTGTATTAGAGCTTCGTGAAAGAGTTAAGCTCATCTATCAGAAATTTAAACCCGTTATCGATGCAGTTATCAAGTTTTTGCTTGCATTTGTCGTATTCTCAAAGATTAACGGCGTTGTAGGCTATGATCCGAGATTCTCGAAGAGCATCATTGTGCTTGCGCTGTCGCTGTTTAGTGCTGTCACACCGACATCTATGATGGTTCTTCTTGCAATGTGTCTGACACTTTTGCAGATTTACCACGTTTCGTGGCTGCTTGCGCTGATGACGTTATTTGCATTTATCGTACTTTATCTTCTGTTCCTGCGTTTCACGCCGAACATGGGAGCCGTTGTTGTGCTGATTCCGCTTCTTGCGGGCTGGAATCTTCACTACTGCATCCCTCTGTTCCTGGGACTTTGCTTCACACCGGTGACGATTCTTCCCGTTGTATGCGGAGTGTTCACACACTATCTTTTCAGCGTTATTATTGTTATGGCGGAACGCCAGGTCAGCCTGAAGCTCGAGGACATTCTGCAGCTCTTTATTGATGTTGCCGATTCAATCGTTGGCAACAGACAGATGTTTGCTTTTATTGCCATTTTTGCGATTATCCTTTTGGTAGTGTGGTTCGTGAGACTTGTTCCCATGAAGTATGCTTTTGAGTCGGCAATTGCGGCAGGCTGTCTCGCATCTGTAATTTCAACGATAGCACTTAACCCCGTGTTAAAGGCCGGGATTCCGATTGGAAAGACAATACTCGGAACGCTTCTCTCGGGTGTTATTATACTTCTTGTCTACTGGTGCAAGAGGATGCTCGACTACACGGCTGTTGAGCATGTTCAGTTTGAAGACGATGACTACTACTACTATGTCAAGGCCGTTCCGAAGATCAGGGTTTCTCTTCCCGACAAGAAGGTCAAGAGAATTGTAAACGATCACAATGACGACGGAGACGGACTTAATCCGGTAGATGACGATGATGACTTCATCCCTTCAAGAGGTGGGGGTTACGATGACGGTCCCATTGACGGTTCGTCCGGTGGCAGTTCTTCTGAGGACGACTTCGGCGATTTTGATATAGATTTCGATTTTGACGATTTAGATAATTAGTCTGCTGTATATGAAGACCGGGCAGACTGTGAGAACCCGGGAATCTGAGTCAGGCAGACCGGTGTGGAGGGACGCATGGGATTCTTTTCTGATCTGATCGGAAAACTTAACGGATCTGTTCTTTTTTACAGATTCAAGATAATGGATGTGGTAGAGATTCTCATTATCGCAGTTCTTGTGTACTATCTGATTCTGTGGATTAAGAACACAAGGGCATGGGTTCTGATGAGAGGTATTCTTGTACTGTTCGCGTTTTACGTGGTTGCCTACGTCCTGCAGCTTGATGTTATCCTGTGGATTTTTGTCAACGCCATCACTGTCGGAATTACGGCAATCATGATTATTTTCCAGCCCGAGCTTCGAAAGGCACTCGAGCAGATTGGAAAGCGAAGCGAATTCCTGCAGGTTTTCTCGGGTAAGGAGCAGCACGGCTTCTCGGAGAGGACCGTCGACGAGCTTGTGCGTGCGGCACTTGAGCTGTCAAAGACGAGAACCGGTGCTCTCATCGTTATCGAACGGTCGGTCAAGCTCGATGATTACGAGCAGACGGGAATAGCGGTCGATGCGATTATCACGAGCGAGCTTTTGATAAACATCTTCGAGAAGAACACCCCGCTTCACGATGGGGCAGTAATAGTCAGAGGCGACAGGGTGGCAGCAGCCACATGTTATCTGCCTCTTTCAGACAATATGAGACTTTCAAAGGAGCTTGGAACACGTCACCGTGCAGGTATCGGAATCAGTGAAGCGACCGATAGTGTCACGCTGATTGTCTCCGAGGAAACGGGTGGTATTTCCATCGCAGAGGGCGGAAGCCTGATGAGAAGACTCGGCAAGGATACTCTTCGCAGCAAGCTTTCGACACTTCAGGAAAACACGACCGAAGAAAGTCCGAAGTTTGTACTGTTCAAGAGAAGCAAAACCGACAGGAAGACCGAAAACGGATGAGGAAAGAATGAAAGAGAAACTGACTAAAAACCTTGGATTGAAAATCGTATCAGTGATTATCGCAGCGATTCTGTGGTTCACTATTATGAACATCAGTGAGCCTGTTTCTTCTGCGACTTTCTACGATATTCCCGTAAAGATTATTAACGATGAGGTTATTACGGCAAAGGGCTATCAGTACAGCATCGAATCGGGCGAGACGGTTACTATCAGGGTTCGCGGCAGAAGAAAGATTGTCGACAGCCTTGAACAGGACAGGTTTGAGGCAGTGGCTGATTTCTACACGTTAAACAGTATGAATCTCGTTGCGATTGAGGTTACGTATCCGGGCTACACAGAAAACGACCTTGAGATTATCGCAAGGACAGAGCATATGGCTATACGCCCCGAGGAGTCAGCGAACCGGTTCTTTGCAATCAGAACAGAGCTTGCAGGTGAGGTACCCGAGGGCTACACGGCATTCGAGGCAACGGCGATTCCCGGACTTGTGGAGGCGGTTGCGTCAAAGACCCAGATGGAAAACATTAAGGAGCTGGTTGCCCAGATTGACTGCACGGGCAGGACAGAATCCTTCGATACTGTTGCAAAGCTTGTTGCCTATGACACAAACGGCGAGGTTGTCGATTCAAACAAGCTGACTCTCAGCCAGGAGTCGGTGACAATTAACGTTGAGATACTTCCTGTGAAGGATGTTAATATAAAACTCGAAGCAACAGGTGAGGCGGCCAAGGGATACTTTGTTTCGACCATTGACTACGCACCTACTACGATTAAGATTGCGGCAAGGCAGGCACTTCTTAAGAATCTTGACGAGATGGTTGTAAAGATCGATGTCACGGACATCTATTCTGAAACAGAGAGAACAATCAATGCGCAGGAGTATGTAAGCCTGTATCTTGGCGATGAGTATCATGTTATCGATGATGAGATAATTTACGTCAAGGTCGGAGTCAGCCTCCTTGACAGAAAGAGGATAGACCTTGTAGCGGACGACATCGAGATTAGAAATCTTGCCCCGGGGCTTTCGGTTGTCGAGTATGTGACAACGCCACTTATCGGAGTGAGAGGCGAGCAGGAGGATCTTGATGCGATAACGCCCGGTGATCTGAAGCTCTTCATTGACCTTGCGGACTGCGGTGAGGGAACCCACTCAAAGCTTCTGCAGAACGAGTACGAGGGGAATCTTCTTGTTGAGAGCAGCAGTGTCCTTGTTGTTATCGGAAAAAAGTAGTACGAGTGAAGTAAGATACAGAGGAAAAGAAAGTGAACTACAAAAAATATGTGCGCAGACCCGTTCTCAATCTTGAAAGCAGGGACTGGCCGGCAAAACAGATTGAAAAGGCACCCGTCTGGTGCAGCGTTGATCTTCGTGACGGCAATCAGGCGCTTATCGAGCCGATGGTTGTGGATGAGAAGCTTGAATTGTTCAAGCTTCTTATTGAGATGGGATTTAAGCAGATCGAGGTCGGATTTCCGTCTGCTTCGACTGTTGAGTACGATTTTGTCCGCCATATCATCGAGTGTAATCTGATACCCGATGACGTGACGATTCAGGTTGTTGTTCCCTGCCGTGAGCACCTGATAAGGAGAACCTTCGAGTCGGTTGCCGGAGCAAAGAACGTTATTTTCCACATCTATAATCCGACATCCGTCCTCCAGAGGGACGTGGTGTTCAACGCGACAAAGGACGAGATAAAGAAGATTGCGACAGATGCGGCGCAGCTTGTCCTTGAAGGGCGGAACAGCTTCCCCGGGAACATGATGCTTGAGTACTCTCCCGAGAGCTTTACAGACACAGAGCCCGAGTTTGCTCTTGAGGTCTGCAATGCCGTGCTTGACATCTGGAAGCCAACAAAGAGGAACAAGTGCATCATTGATTTTCCGGCAACGGTCGAGACAAACACGCCGAATGTTTTTGCGGATTCCATTGAGTGGCTTAACAAGAACCTGAATTACCGCGATTCGATTATTCTTAGCATTCATCCTCACAACGACCGCGGAACCGGCGTTGCAATCAGCGAGCTCGCCCTTCTTGCCGGCGCGCAGAGAATCGAGGGGACGCTCTTTGGTAACGGCGAGAGGACCGGAAACGTCGATCTTCTGACCATCGCTCTTAATATGTTTTCTCAGGGCGTTGACCCTAAACTTAATCTTGACAACATCCTCCACATTCGAGAGGTATATGAAAGACTGATAAAGCTTCCCGTTCCGGAACGTCATCCCTATGCCGGAGATTTTGTTTTCACGGCATTTTCGGGTGGCCATCAGGATGCAATAAACAAGGGAATAGCCGCAATGAAGGCAAGAGGAACAAAAACCTGGCAGGTTCCCTATCTTCCGATCGACCCGAGCGATATCGGCCGTGAGTATGAGTCAATTGTTCGTATTAATTCGCAATCGGGAAAGGGAGGCGTGGCATTTGTCATGGAATCCTACCACGGTTTCAAGCTTCCGAAGGGCATGGCAAAGGAATTCGCGGCAATCATTCAGGTCATCTCCGAAGAGAAGCAGGGTGAGGTGAATCCCGATCAGATCATGTGGGAGTTCAAGACTCATTACATCGATGCAAAGGAGCCTTATCACTTCAGGATGATAAGAACAGAGGATATTCCGACATCCGAGTACGACTACCATACATGTGCCGAAGTAACCTACACCGATCACGGCGAGACAAAGACATTCTCGGCGCGCGGCAACGGTCCCATCGATGCCACTAAGGCCGGTGTTGAAGAGGCAGTGGGAAGAAAGCTGAAGATTCTCGACTACTCCGAGCATGCACTCGGAGCAGGTTCCAATGCACAGGCAGCAGCCTACATCCATCTCCGTGATGTCAGAAGCGGCTACGAGACCTATGGTGTCGGCGTGAGCTCGTCAACGACACGTGCGGCCGTGCGCGCCATTTTCAGTGCTGTCAACAGAATTACACTTCACGAGCAGGAAGAGAATCGGACAAAGTGATGCGTCTTAACAGGCAGGTCGGGAAAGGATGCTGACCGGATGGCGCTTTTTTGAAGGCAGAGCAGGAAGAAGGCAAAAAACCGAAGCAGCAGAAAGAGGCTAATATGAGTAAAGCAGTTGATAACTACAAAAAATACAAACCGTTTCTGATCGAGCTTATCAGAAAGGACATCAAGCTAAAGTACAGGGATTCCTTCATGGGCCTGCTCTGGACACTTGTTGAACCCTTTCTTTCAATGCTCGTTCTGGTGTTTATATTTTCAAATTTCCTGGCAAAGGGAAACAAGGGAATGATCAGCTTCCCGGTTTACGTTCTCATAGGCAAGCAGCTTTATTCCTACTTTTCGTCGGCAACGAAGTCTTCTCTGAAGACGCTTCGAACCAATGCGCAGATGATAAGGAAGGTCTACGTGCCAAAGTACATGTATCCCCTTGCCTCGATACTTTCGAACTACGTAATTTTCGTTATTTCGCTGATTGTGCTTGTTATAGTTGCGGTTGTTGAGAAGGTGCCGCTCACCTGGCACATTTTTGAGGCACTGATTCCGATGGCAATCCTTCCCGTGATGACTATGGGCGTCGGTCTTCTTCTTGCATCCCTTTCGGTATTTTTCAGGGATCTTGAGTACATCTGGAGCGTCCTTCTTATGTTCATCATGTACACGAGCGCAATCTTCTATGATGTCAGCAAGATTGCAAACGGCAGGAACGGCTGGGTCTTCAAGGTCAATCCGCTCTATGCCCTGATTTACAACTTCAGAAATGCCGTCTTCGGCGAGCCCATGAGCATGTATCATTTCTGGCTTGCTCTCGGCTTCAGCGTTTTCATGCTCATAGTCGGTATCTTAGCTTTCAGAAAGACCCAGGATGATTTCATCCTTTACATTTGATTGGAGATTTTTATATGAACGACGAGAAGGCATTGAAGCCCGGGAAGGGCAAAAAGGAATCGGTACTGAGTCCCGAAGAGCTTGAGATGAAAAAGGTATTGAAGCCCTGGAAGGGTAAAAAGGAATCAGAACTGACACCCGAAGAGCTTGCGGCAAGAAAGGCATGGCGCCGGCAGAAGCGTCAGAGGAAACATCAGAGAAGCATTGAGAGGCGTGCAAGGTACAAGGCTCTTTCTCCCGAGGAGAAGGAAGCCTTCAAGGCCGAGAAACAAAGAAAGCTCGATGAGCTGCTTGCTGCGATGACTCCCGACCAGCAGAGAAGGTACCTCGAAAAGAAGAAGCTTGACCGCTGGAGAGTCAGGATGAAGTACGACAAGAACAGGCCGGTCGTAATAAAGGTAAATGATCTTGGGGTGCGCTACCACATCACAGAGGGCAACAAGGTCGACACTTTGAAGGAAGCCTTCATAAGGATGACCAAGGGAAAGCTTAAGTACAAGGATTTCTGGGCGCTTCGTCATGTAAGCTTTGAAGTTAAGAAGGGCGACAGGGTTGCAATCCTCGGTGTCAACGGCGCCGGAAAATCCACGCTTCTAAAGCTTATCAGCGGTGTTCAGAAGCCAACAGAGGGCACCATCGAGACAAAGGGCGAGATTGTTCCCCTCCTTGAGCTCGGAGCCGGTTTTGATCGTGACTATACGGGCGGCGAGAATATATACCTTTACGGAACGATGCTTGGCAATACAAGAAAGTACATGGCAGAGCGTTATGACGCTATTGTGGAGTTCTCTGAGCTTGGAGAGTTCATTGACGTTCCCATGAAGAACTATTCATCAGGCATGAAGGCGCGTCTCGGTTTTGCAATCGCCACTCAGGTTCAGCCGAAGATTCTCCTTCTCGATGAAATCCTTTCGGTAGGCGACGGCAAGTTCAAGCGAAAGAGTCTTACCCGTATTCGCGAGATGATCGAGGAAAATGGCGTCACGCTGCTTTTCGTAACGCATTCGCTTGCACAGGTCTCGCGCCTTTGCAACAAGGCAATCATCCTCGATCATGGCGAGATTGTGATGCAGGGTCCGCTTAAGAAGGTTCTTGCGTATTACGAGCGCGAGTTCCTTGAGGAGGAACCCGGGCACGAAGAGGACTAGTACAGTTTTCGAAGCGGTTGCTTTTTCAAGAGGTTCAGGCAGAGAAATGCGGCAGTTATTAAAAAAGTTTATTGTTATACTATATAAAGTTATGGCACGAGTTCTTCCCCTTCGGAAGAATCTTGTCATCTTTAACAGCAATCTCGGGAAGAATTACTCCGGAAACCCGAGAGCCCTCTATGAGGAGCTTGCCGGGAGCGCACTTGCGAAGTATTACAAGTGTGTCTGGTGCTTTAATTCCGGTTATTTGAAAAGCATCCGCAATGAATCGGCCGATGCACCGGCAGGTGCCGTGATTGTGACATACGGAAGGCTTCGTTACTATTACTGCATGGCAGTGGCGTCCTACTGGATATTTGATTCAAGGCAGGAGGATTACCTTGTAAAACGTAAGGGCGTGCGTTATCTGCAGACCTGGCACGGAACTCCCTTGAAGCGCCTCGGACTCGACA
>JAZLIL010000180.1:0-4101 GCA_045617405.1 Lachnospiraceae bacterium
GAACGCAGACGTGAGCTTCTGCTTAATTATTGTACAAAGGGGATGATCCGACGTGAAATCTCCGATGCCTCCCAAAGGGCAGAAGAAATACGCAAGGATCTGGATCCCGATAAGTTTATCGAGCAGGATAAGTATGCTTACGGAGTAATGGCATCGTTCGGTAAGGATTCCGGAATTCATGACCTCAAGGACAGCTACGCAGAGGAATATATGAGAACGCATCCCGATCCGTTCACACATCGTATGTCGACTTCAGAAGGAGCCAACGATACGGAACGCATGTACAGGGAGGCTGTTACAGGATTCGAAGGGTTTGAGGACGCTATTTCCGGCAGCAAGAACGATGCACTTAAATTCTTTGCTAAGGTGCATAGCAGACTTAAGCCTGAGATACCCGATTACCTGACCGCTCAGGAACGTAAGCAGCTTGAGAATGAATGGAAAAAGGAAATAGTCCCGAAATATGCGGAGAAAGCACGCGCAGAGGCTGAACGAATTGACGAATTCCAGAGTACGATCCTCGACAGAGTTATGAGAGAGGCCGGAAACAGCGGAATGAAGGAAGCTGTTATCGTTGATGGTGACGCTATAAACAGTACTACGCTCGGAGGTCTGGCAGAGTATCTTCGTGACGGCAAGCCCATATACATCAAAGAAAAGGGAACCGAGCGAATGATAAGGGTTTCTACAAGTGACGGTATACACTTTGATACTAAAAGTGTTATGGAAATCGAAACGGACCACAAATCTGCTTCCGCCAACAAGCGTAAGGTTTATTTCAATGAGTGCAAGGCGGCATTTTATAAGAGTCAATATGCCAGAAACCAGGTATACCAAACTGTAGAGAAGAATCAGAACGATGCTGATAAGGGCGCGGCCGACGATGATCTCAAAGCAATTGCCGATGAACTTCGCGAGCTCGAGAAGAATATGGAAGATAATGTCGGCAATTTCAACGATGCTGCCGTCAATATAATTTCTCATCGCGTTCAGAAACTTGACGGTCTGGTAAAAACATGGAAGACGAAGCATTCTCAGGATGAATACTTTATTGAGGGAATCGAAAAACTGGTTAACGGAATGACCGACGGGATGAACCGTGCGGCAGAGAAACAGGAGCGGTACACAGAGGAACACAGAGTAGCCCGTCCGGTTGCGATTCCTCTGAAAAATCGTGAAGAAACAATCAATGCATACATTACCGATCGTGAGAATTTCCGCGTTGTCGGCGAACGTGTAAAGAAGGAAGCGGATGCGCTGAACAGTCGTAATAAGGTCGATGCGGTCGGACGCAATACTGATGCTCATGCATTACTCAAGGGATATCTTGAACAATTGAAGAGGGCTGACAACATCACACCTGAGCTCGAAGCCGGTTATACAGCATACATCAGGACACTTGAGAGTCTGAACCGTGAAACGGACAGCATCTATGAAAAAGATATTGATGGAGCATACAAGCCCTATAACAAGAAAGACTACGACAGACTGCTGAATGCCTACAACGAAACGGGCAAGGCGCTGGGAGCTTTCAGAAGCCTGATAGCAGGCAAGGAGTTTACTGCACTTGAACACATTAATGACAGCGTAAAGCAGATTTTGAGTCACGATATCAATGTGCTGACCTCTCTGAATCCCGCTTCGGGAAAGAGTATTGCCGAGGCAATGGATGACGGACGTGTGAGAAAGGTCGACATTACCGGGAAGAAATTGAGTTGCGTGGGTGCGGTTTCAAGTCGCAGATATGCAATGGAATTGAATCACAACGGCAATGTTGTAAAGGGCTTCTGTACCAAGGAAGTTAAATTTGATCCTGAAAGTCTTGAGGCGGCTGTTTGGAATGCGACGCTGGAGAAATATCCCGAATACAAGGAAATTACGCAGTACTTATGGGAAAACAGACTGGATGGGGAAATTGCGGGAGATCGTGTATATGCCATAGAGAAATATCTTCTTCACAAAGGCAAACAGATTTTGCCGGAAGAGGAAGAAAGTCTTGGGAAATATGTTGAAGACTTGGAAAAAGGGCTGGATGCGGTAGGCAATACCAAAGCACAGTATGAGGGCTATATTGAGGCGGAATTGGGAACCACCATCAGCGGCCGCAATGTTGCTATGACTAAAATGGCCAATCTTCTGGGCGTTCCCGGGCATATTGCAAGATCTGAATTTCTTGACGTTGTTGAGAATGGCAAAGTTGAGCACGGCGTTTTTATGGAGAATGCCATCGGAACCAGTCGCATGGGCATGAAGCCGGATATCGGCAGAATAACTCCCGAGTCTACAGAGAATCCTACGCTTATTAAGCAGCTTGCGGAGTTGCAGGTTTTGGATTATATCTGTGGCAATGTAGATCGCCATCAGGATAATATGTTCTATATTCTCAACGAAGACAGAACCGAAATTATCGGAGTTCAGGGTATAGACAATGACTTTTCGTTTGGAACCGCGGATAAGGATACCGTTAAAATAGGCGACAATGACGTTACACTGAACAATTTGATGGTAGTATCGAGGGATGTTGCAGACAAGGTTATGGCAATGGATCCCGAAACAGTAAAGATTACTCTTCGCGGAACAGGACTCGGTATTACCGAAATAGACAAGGCTATTGTCAGACTCGGCCAGGTAAAGGAAAAAATACTGAATCACGAGCTTCAGGTGGTAGAGGACAATGAATGGGCAGGGCTGAGTATACATGAACTGGCCGGAAGAACAAAAGAAAACACGCTGTTTAAAGTTGTCACCAAAATGGCGGACAATTTGGAGAAGAGCATAACGGATACGGAGGACATGGAACGGAGAAAGGGCCTTGACAAGAAGGAACCTCTTGTGTTCACGGAACTGGAAGTCTGGGATGGTCTCAATTCCGAAGCCTTTGCGGATGACAGCAGGAAGGCTGCCGGGTTTGCAACAGATCTTGAAAATGCGCAAAAGCGTGTTTGGAGATCTTCAGAGGAATTTAAGGGTATCATTGCTGCCAACAACAATCTGGCCGAGATGCTGAAGAATTTCCCCAAGGAGCCGGAAGATAAGGATTACACACGCATACAGGTTGCCTTCGAAAAGCTTGAGAATGCTGCAAAGAAGTACTGCGATACCAAGGAAGGCAAGAAGCTGGACGGAAAGACACAATTCCGTAAGGATCTTGCCGAGAGAATAAGAAATTATGCCAAAACACGTGGTACAGAGTTCACCTCGGCGCTGCATGACATGCAGGACCGTAGAATTGAACAGGAACGTATTGAGATTAATGCTATAAATCGCGAAGCGAAAACTCTCAATGATAATATCAGTGCGGCCAACAGTGCAGTTATGGATTACGCTCTTGCAGAGTATTCTACAGACAAGGGAACGAGGGGACAGGAATACATGATAGCTGTTCTGCAAAGCATGGCAAAGGTAGACGGACTGGCCAAGGGCAACACTACAATGGAGAGCCTGATGCCACAGATAAAAGATATCGTTACGGACCTTGTTATCGGACAAATGCTCATGGCTGAGCGTGAACAGTTCAATCCCGGGTACAAAGATAATCCGGATTTCGGAAAGGAATTGAAGGCGGGGCCTCTTGAAACACTTATCAACATAACTGAACCTGCCAAGTTCCGTAAGCTTATCGGCGAAACAACAACCGTACAGGATTTCTGTAAGGAAGTGGATGAAAACAAGTTTCTGGAACTTGTGGGACGTCATGAGATTATCAAGACAACTTCAGCGTTGGTAAAAGAGATTACCGCACCCCAAAATCAGATAGCGGAGAAGGGTGTTGCCAAGAGTGCGGAGAAGAAACAGGATGAACGCAACGTGGCTCCTACTGCGTAGGCAGAGGTGCCGGCAAAGAATCCGGAACATAAAAATCGGAACGTGAACGTACACGTAGCGAACGTTTTTGCCGCTAAATTCAAACGGTACGTTAAGAATCAGGACTGCTATGGTTTCAAGTTATATAAAGATTCGCGGAGCAAAAGAGAACAACCTTAAGAACCTTAATGTTGATATTCCGCGTGATAAATTTGTCGTTTTGACGGGATTGTCGGGTTCGGGCAAGTCTTCACTTGCATTTGATACAATTTATGCAGAAGGACAGCGACGGTATAT
>JAZLIL010000181.1:0-17551 GCA_045617405.1 Lachnospiraceae bacterium
GACATGGCTACGATCCGACTTCAATCGTCGGTTCGCTTCAGTCAGGGCTGACAGGCGATAACACCATGATTTTTACAAAGTCGACGCTGGATCTTGTTTCTTCTTTTGCACTCAGCGCTTCTCTTGGTATCGGAGTCCTTCTTTCATCTGTCTTCGTTTTTGCTTTTCAGGGACTTCTTGTTCTTCTTTCGGGACTTGTTGCGCCATTGTTTACAGAAGTGGTGATTGCAGAAGTGACATGTGCAGGATCGATTATTATTATCGGACTTGGCCTCAACCTGATAGGGATAACGAAGCTGAAATGTGCCAATTATCTCCCTGCAATCGTAATGCCGCTTGTTCTCTGCCTTTTCTTTAAGTAAGGCCGTTATTTTATATTTGAAAAAAAACTTTGGACTTATTAAACAGTTTGATGTACAATATTATAAGCGGTTTTCAAAACGGCTTATTTGACCGTGTTATCTACCCCACAGATGAGGAAAACCTCAACCACACAACCAGCCAGCAATCTATCAAAGCAGTAAATCGGAGTAAATATGAATATTGCAATTTGCGATGACGATCCCGTCATTGTCGAACAAATTGAAGTATTACTTAGAGAGTACATTTCAAAGGGTCACTCAAAAATTAAGTTTGACCATTTTTTCAGCCCGCTTGAGTTGATTTCCGAAATTGAGAAGCGCCAGCGTTATGATGTCCTTTTTCTCGATATCATCATGCCGGGTGTTAATGGCATGTCTGCGGCAAAGGAAATCAGGCAGCTTGATAAGAATCTTAAGATTGTATTTCTAACGTCTTCTGCTGAGTACGCAGTTGAGTCTTATAGGGTAAACGCAAGGGATTATCAGCTGAAGCCTGTAGTCAAGACTGCATTTGTTTCATTACTTGATGAACTTTATGACGAGTGCCAGAAAGCGGAAGCAAATAGTATTCTCATAAAGAGCAGAGAAGGACTTACAAGAGTTGTTGTATCTCAGATTGAGTATTGCGAGTCAATCAACAGGAAGGTGGCAGTAGTCCTTTCAAGCGGCAGAAGTATTGAGTGTGATGTAAAGCTTGAAGAGCTGTTTTCAAAGCTTGAGGCCTACGCGAGCTTCATCAGACCTCATCGCTCTTACATTGTAAACATGGCTTTCATTCGCAACATCTCAGCAGGCATTATTGAATTAGAGAGTGATGTAGAGATTGTAATTCCTCATGGCAAACAGACTGCCGTAAAGGAGAAGTATCTTTCCTACATTGCAGGACGAAAGGGTTGACAAAATGCATCCGACTGATTTAATGGATGTTTTCAGCAATAAGATTTTAATTTCGGCACTGGCAAGTTGGTGTGTTACGCAGATTATTAAGACGATTATCTATTCTGTAGTTAACAGGTCTATCAATGTTTCGCGTCTTATCGGTGACGGTGGAATGCCGAGTACACATGCAGCAACAGTGGTGGCACTTGCGGTGTCATCAGGATTTGTCTGCGGATTCGGTTCACCCGTTTTTGCAGTTGCACTTGTATTCGCGATTGTTGTTATGCATGATGCGAGGGGTGTACGTTACGAGGCTGAAAAGCACGCAAAGGCACTTGAGCAGTTGTTTGATTTGATGAATGCGGACATGGATCAGGAAATGAAGCTGAAGCAGTTTCTCGGTCACACGCCGCTGCAGGTTTTCTTCGGCGCCTTGACAGGTCTTGTTGTTTCAATATTAATTTATGTATTTTTCTGAGGAATGCGTTGCATTCCTTTTTATTTGTAATCAAAGGAGGAAAGAGATGCCTGACAACTCCAGCGTTTTTGAAAAGGAAAAGAAGGACGCCATTAAGAAGGCAATTAACATTCTTTTGGGCAACGACAAGTCGGAGAAGGAGCTTCGCGACAGACTTATAAAGGCAGGCTTTTCGGATGAAGCGACAGACGCTTCGGTGGAGTACTGCAAAGGATTCGGTTATGTCAATGACAGAAGAATCACCGAAAGCTTCATTTTGTCGCAATGCAGTAAAAGGAGCAGGCGAGAGATAGAAATGAAGCTTGTTCTGAAAGGTATCGACCGTGACCTTATAGAGGAGGTTTACTGTTCGATTGAAGACGATGAATCTGTAAGTCTTTATAATGCACAGCTTGAAGCGGCAAGGAAGATTTTCAAAAGGAAGGTCGATTCAGGACTTGATCCCGGTAGTTACAATGATTTGATTAAGATTAAGGCAGCGCTCTACAATAAGGGCTTTAGTGAGAATATAATTCATGAACTGACTGAATAATTACTATTGTTTTTTTGAATTTGTTCAATTATAATTGTAAATTGAAATTGTTTGGGCTTCAAGCAATTTGTGTGAACGAAAAAACAGTAATAATGGAGGGTTTGAAATGTCAGATTCTATTAAGCTGACGGCAAAGGACAGAGTTCTTTGCTTGCTGGATGACAACAGCTTTGTTGAGATTGGTGCTTTTGTGACAAAGCGAAACACTGATTTTAATCTCGGCGAGACATGTGCACCCGGCGACGGTGTTATCACCGGTTACGGTACTGTAAACGGATTTCCTGTATTTGTTTACAGTCAGGATGCCAGTGTATTAAACGGCTCCCTTGGAGAAATGCATGCCCGTAAGATTTCGAGAGTTTATGAGCTCGCCGTTAAGGTTGGTGCTCCTATTGTCGGAATCCTTGATTGCAGCGGTATGAGACTTAAGGAAGGTACCGATGCAATGGACGCTTTTGGCGAAGTTTTTGCGGCAGAAGCAAGTGTTTCGGGAATGGTTCCCCAGATTGCCTGTGTAGTTGGTGAGTGCGGAGGTGCTTCTGCAGTTTCTGCTTCACTTTGTGATTTCATCCTTGCAACAAAGGATGCAAAGCTCTACATCAACAAGCCCGATGCAGTAGCAGGAAACAATGCTTCAAAGTGCAATACTGCAGCTCCCTGCTTTAAGGCATCTGTCGGTGATGTTGATTTCGTATTTGATTCTGAGGAAGCACTCTTTAATGCAGCAAGAGAGCTGATGGGATGTCTTCCTTCTTCCAACAATCCCGAGGAAAATGCTCCTTCGCAGGATGATCTCAATAGAAGCGTAAGTTGTTTCGACGAGAATCCTTCCGACGCCCGGGAATGCCTTCGTGAGATTTCCGATAACGGGTTCTACATTGAGCCCCGCAAGGACTACGCAACTGATATTGTCACCGCGTTTATCAGGCTCAACGGGGAGACTGTGGGCGTAGTTGCAAACAACGGTGCACTCAGCGCAAAGGGTGCCGATAAGGCTGCCGGTTTTGTCAGCTTCTGTGATTCCTTCAATATCGAACTTCTTACTCTTGTTGATGTTGCAGGACTTGACAACAGCGAGTGCTCTGAGCGTAACCTTGCCAACAAGCTGGCTAAGCTCACAAAGGTGATCGCTGAAGCTACAGTTCCCAAAGTTTGTCTTGTAAAGGGAAATGCATTCGGAACAGCAGGTATCATTATGAACAGCAGAAGCATCGGAGCTGATCTTGTTTACGCACTTGACGGTGCAAAGATTGGTCCTATGCCTGCAAATCTTGCAGCACAGATCGTTTTCGCAGACGAGCTTAAGGCTGAGAACGGCGGAGAAGCTTCTCTAAAGAAGTTTGCGGCAAAGTATGATGAGAGCAACTTAAGCGCTTTTGCTGCAGCTAAGAGAGGCGTTGTTGATGATATCATTTCCGGTGCTGATGCAAGAAAGCAGCTCATCTATGCATTTGAGATGCTCTACTATAAGGAAGTTGATGAACCCGACAGAAAGCATTACACGCTAAGATAAGTGAGGTGCCCAATGAGTAATATTATTTATCTTGAGGCCGGGATTACAATGGCTCAGGCAGGCTCAAATGCACTTATGGGAATTCTGATCGTGCTCTTTTCCCTCGCATTTATAGCAATTGTCATCAATATGTTCAATATTGTTAATAAGTCAAGGAACGCAAAGACCGTTGATGTACCGGTTGTCAGCGAACCTGCTGCTTTGTCTGTGGTTGAAGATGAAGCTGATGATACAGAGCTTATTGCAGTTCTTATGGCAGCAATCGTTTCCTACGAGGCCGAGCTTGGAAACAATGTTTCACCTGAAGACCTTGTAGTCAGAAGTGTAAAGAAGCTTCGCAGAAGATAGTCTTCGCTATTTCAGGCTTCATATGAAAAGATGATCTCATATTTGAAGGACCGTTGTCCGGTGGTGTGAGATAATGATTTAAAACAAACGGAGGTTAAAAATGAAAAATTATACAATTACTGTAAATGGTAATGTTTATGAGGTTTCCGTAGAGGAGAATACAGGTGCAGCTCCTGTTCAGGCAGCCGCACCCGCAGCAGTTAAGAAGGCTCCGGCAGCACCAAAAAAGGCTGCTTCTGCAGGTGCAGGCACAGTTAAAATTACTGCTCCCATGCCCGGAAAGATCCTTGACATTAAGTCAAAGGTTGGCGACAGCGTAAAGAAGGGACAGGTTATAATGATTCTTGAGGCAATGAAGATGGAGAACGAGATTGTTGCAGCACAGGACGGTACGGTAGCAAGCATCGACGTAACAGTCGGAGCAGCAGTTGAGGCCGGTGTTGTACTTGCTTCATTAAACTAGGAGATGCGAAAGGCATTTTCTCACTAATCATCGCCATATAGGCAGAACGGAGATGTCCTCATGGATTACATTACTGAAACACTAAGTAATTTAGCCGGGCAAACCGCTTTTTTCTCCCTTGACTGGAGAAATTACGTGATGATAGTTGTAGCTCTCGGACTTTTGGTTCTTGCAATCAAGTTCGGATTCGAGCCTTTACTGCTTGTGCCGATTTCTTTCGGTATGCTGCTTGTAAATCTTTATCCACCTATCATCGAAGAAGGCGGACTGCTTCACTTTTTCTTTAAACTTGACGAATGGAGTATTCTCCCGTCACTTATTTTCCTTGGCGTCGGCGCTATGACGGATTTCGGTCCTCTTATCGCTAACCCCATCAGCTTCCTTCTTGGCGCTGCTGCTCAGCTAGGTATCTACGCAGCGTACTTTATTGCAATTAAAATGGGATTCAACGGACAGGAAGCAGCAGCTATTTCAATTATCGGTGGTGCTGACGGCCCCACAAGTATTTTCCTTCTCGGAAAGCTCGGTCAGACACACCTTATGGGACCTGTAGCGGTAGCAGCTTATTCCTACATGTCACTGGTACCCATTATCCAGCCTCCCATCATGAAGCTTCTTACCACAAAGAAGGAAAGACAGATCAAGATGGAGCAGCTTCGCCCTGTTTCCAAGACAGAGAAGATTCTGTTCCCCATCATTATCACAATTATTGTATGCCTTATCCTTCCGAGTACAGCTCCCCTTGTCGGCATGCTTATGCTCGGTAATCTCTTCAGAGAGTGCGGTGTGGTAGGACAGTTAACGGAAACAGCTTCAAATGCCCTTATGTACATAGTAGTTATTCTTCTTGGTACTTCAGTTGGTGCAACAACAAGCGGTGCTGCATTCCTCAACTGGGATACCATTAAGATTGTTGTTCTCGGACTTATTGCTTTTGCATTTGGTACTGCCGGCGGCGTGCTTTTCGGAAAGCTTCTCTGCTGGCTTACAAAGGGCAAAATCAACCCGCTTATCGGAGCTGCCGGTGTATCTGCGGTTCCTATGGCAGCGAGAGTTGCCCAGAAGGTCGGTTCGGACGAGGATCCCACAAACTTCCTTCTTATGCATGCAATGGGACCTAACGTAGCGGGAGTTATCGGAACAGCTGTTGTAGCCGGCGTATTTATGGCAATTTACGGCGTACACTGATGACTGATTGGAGGATTAATCAAATGGAAAAGAAACCTATTAAGATTACTGAAACTATTCTGCGTGACGCACATCAGTCGCTGATCGCAACAAGGATGCCTACGGAGATTATGCTCCCCATCATCGAAAAGATGGACAAGGTAGGATACTATTCTGTAGAGTGCTGGGGCGGAGCAACTTTCGATGCTTCACTTCGTTTCCTCAAGGAGGATCCCTGGGACAGACTCAGAAGGCTTCGTGAAGGCTTTAAGAATACAAAGCTTCAGATGCTTTTCAGAGGTCAGAATATTCTCGGATACAGACCTTATGCCGATGACGTTGTAGAGTACTTCGTACAGAAGTCAATTGCAAACGGTATTGATATCATCAGAATTTTTGATGCACTCAATGACATGAGAAACCTGAAGGCTACAGTTGATGCTACAATCAAGGAAAAGAGCCGTTCAGGAAAGGGTCATGCACAGATTGCCATTTCTTATACATTGGGAGATGCTTATACAACAGATTACTATGTAAATCTTGCAAAGCAGATTGAAGAGATGGGTGCAGATTCCATCTGTATCAAGGATATGGCAGGTCTTCTTGTTCCTTACTACGCATCAGAGCTTATCGGTGCAATGAAGGAGAACGTTAAGATTCCGATTCAGCTTCACACTCATTACACAAGCGGTGTTGCTTCAATGACCTACCTTAAGGCAGTTGAAGCAGGAGTTGACGTAATTGACACCGCAATGTCACCTATGGCCCTTGGAACAAGCCAGCCCGCAACAGAAGTTATGGTTGAGACCTTCAAGGGTACTCCTTACGATACAGGCTTTGACCAGCAGCTTCTTGCAGAAATCGCAGACTACTTCAGACCTTATCGTGACAAGTGGCTTGCTGACGGTCTTCTTAATCCCAAGGTTATGGGCGTCAACATCAAGACTCTTCTCTATCAGGTACCCGGCGGAATGCTTTCAAACCTTGTTTCACAGCTCAAGGAGATGAAGCAGGAAGACAAGTACTACGATGTTCTCGAAGAGGTTCCCCGTGTACGTAAGGATCTTGGTGAGCCTCCGCTTGTTACACCTTCAAGCCAGATAGTCGGAACACAGGCTGTTCTCAACGTTATCAACGGTGAGCGCTACAAACAGGTAACAAAGGAGACAAAGGACGTTCTTTCAGGAAAGTACGGAAAGACAGCGAAGCCCTTCAATGCAGAGGTTCAGAAGAAGTGTATCGGTGATACTGTTCCGATTACGTGTCGTCCCGCAGATCTTCTTAAGCCTGAGCTTGAGACACTTGAGAAAGAAATGGCACAGTGGAAGGAGCAGGATGAGGATGTTCTCAGCTATGCTCTTTTCCCTCAGGTTGCAACTGAGTTCTTCAAATATCGTCAGGCACAGAAGACAGGTGTTGACGTAAACGGAGCTGACAAGGCTAACAAGGCTTATCCCGTTTAATTTGTGAACTACATCGGTAATTGAATTACCGAGGATTCTCGCTTTGCAATCCTAAAGATTAAGCAATAATGTCATTGCTGTTCGCAATGACATTATTGCTTATATAAAAGTGGCACTTCGTGCCTCACGAGGTACGGTGCTTAAAACCCAGCACAAAAGTACAAGAAAACCCACTGCCTTAAGGCGTGGTTTTTTTTGTACTTTTGTCAATGCTATTCGCAATGCGCTTCGCTGCTTACTCATTAAAATTTTACTTTTTAAACAACGGCAGGGCATTTCATTTTAGGACTGCTGTCTTTTTTGTGTTTTATGCATATGAATTCTGATTCTCAGCTTCTTCTCTGAAGGTAGCCTGTAAATGTATCGGATGAAACAGGCTTTGAGTAGTGGTAGCCCTGCATTGTCGAGCAGCCGAGGTTTGCAAGCTCGTCAGCCTGATTCTGCGATTCAACACCTTCGGCAACTACGTGCATGTTCAGCGTGTCTGCAATACTTATGATGTTTGAAATCAGATTTCTGCTCTTTGAATAGCTCTTGTTACTGTCGTAGAGGTGCTTCATATTAAGCTTTAACGTATCGACTGATATGTCATGAAGAACGTTGAGTGAGGAAAATCCTGTTCCAAAGTCATCCATTTCAATCATGTAGCCGTTTGACTTGAGTTTTGCCGAAAAATCAAGAATCTGAGTCTGGCTGTTGACGTATGCACCTTCTGTAATCTCGAATCTGATAAGATCCTTAGGTATTGAATACTTTCTGACTAGTGTATCGATTGTATCGCAAAGTCCCTTATAGTAGACATCGACCTTTGAAACATTGACTGAAATCGGAACAGGACGTATGCCTTCATCAAGCCAGCTTCTAATCTGTGAGCAGACTTTATCCCAGACGTACATGTCGAGCTTGAGCATAAATCCGTTCTGTTCAAGGATGGGAATGAAGCTTCCCGGAAGCATAAGACCGTTATTCGGATGATCCCAGCGTACGAGCGCTTCAGCACCGACGATTGCGTTGTCACCGTAATTGTAGAGCGGCTGGTAGAACACAACAAATTCATTACGTTCGAGTGCGGAAGACATGTTGTTTACAATGTTCTGCTCTTCAATGACGCTGTTTCGAAGCTCAGCATCGTAATATGCGTAGTTTGTAAGGAAAGTACCCTTTACAGACTCGTGTGCAAGTGCAGCTCTGTCAAGGATGATGTCAATTGCCGTGTCGGTACTGTCAATGACGTAGATGCCGTATTTCATTGAAAGGTCCACTGAAAGAGAGTACTTCTTTATGGCAGCATCCAGAGTGTTCATGAATCCTGTAAGTGAATCGAGCAGTGCCGGAATTACTGCGCCGAAGTGGTCGGATGACATCCTTCCGAAGCAGGTATTATCAAGATCCATCCCGTTAAGACACGATGCAACGGTTTTAAGGAGTCTGTCGCCTTCCTTGTGACCGAAGATGTCATTTACTACCTTGAATCTGCTGATATCAAAGTAAATCATGGCAAATTCTCCGGAGCTGCCGTTTCTGATCATTTCCTTTGAACGTGCAAGAAAGCTTGCCCTGTTCAAAATGCCCGTGAGATCGTCATATTCAGCCATGTACTTAAGCTGCTTGTCGGTGAGGACTCTGTCATGTATGTCGGTAAGGGTGTAGATGAGCTTCCTTACGATTTCGGTATTGGAAGCATCGCGAAGCTTCATTGCGCTGAATTTGAACCAGCGTTTCTCGTTCGCCGAGGTTGTAAGGCAGACATCGGTGCTCACGCTCTTAACGTTAGAGGGAGAGAGCTTGTAGTCGTCAAGAAGTGTTCTAATTTTGTCGATGTCCTCCTGATCCGCAACGAGGTCGTCTTTGAAGATCGTAAGCAGCGGTCTTGAGTTATAGTTGCCGAGAAGATGCTCTGAAACAAGAGGATCATACATGTACTCGTCAGTGATGAGATTATGTTCGAATACAAGTGTTCCTGTTGTAACGAGGATGTGACGGTAACGTGCTTCCTCATCATTTTGCATCAGGAAATAGCGGTTTTGGATTCGAAGCTCGTCATTTTCCAACTGAATAAAAGTACTCTGGACCTGTAAAACGAGAGCATTGTCAGTAACGGGCATCGTTATTACCTTGTGCGCTCCGTTTTTCATAGCATTGACTGAGAATTCGGGATCGCCCGACTTATCAAGGACGATAATCGGAATGCCGTTAAGTTCTATGTTGATTGAAATCTGGCGAAGAAGCTCAAGTGTGCTGATGTCAGAGAAATCGCTCGACAAAATTACAAGGTCTGTGTTGCGGCCGAACTGCAGCATCAGGCGCAAAGTTGACTGACCCTCATTTGTTGTAAGAACAGCATAGGTGGATTCGAAAATCGATGCAAAATGAGCACTTTCAGAAGAATCCGGAGTTGCAATAAGAAGGCGCTTCTTTGAAGAGCGTACTTCAGCATCAACAGGCTTGTCGGCAGTGTCATCGCTGCCCGAGAACTCGGAATCAGCAAGAACAAAACAGCACTTTCCGAGATTCTTTGCTCTGTAGAGGGCAGCATCGGCGCTTTGATAAAGCTCTTCAAATGTTGTACCGTCGTTCGGAAAAACACTCGCACCAAAGCTTCCCGTGATGGAAATCCCGCCTTCGTAGGTTCTCTTTACGCAGGCAGTCAGCTGCTGAAGTTTCTTGAGGATGACGCTTTCATAAGGCGTGTTTGTAAGACAGATGATGAATTCATCGCCTCCGAGTCTTCCGATAAAGTCAGAACGGCGCAGATGTGAGCGGAGAGTAGCAGCCGTCTCAATCAGCGTGTTATCACCGGCCTGATGGCCAAAGGTGTCGTTTATCTGTTTGAATCCGTCGAGATCGAGAATGATCAGCGTATGGTGTTCGTTGCTGCCAGGCCTTGATATCAGACGGTTGAAGTTGTGCTCAAAAGCACGCCTGTTAAGAATTCCGGTAAGAGGATCTTCTTCGCTGAGGTAGCGGAGCTTGAGTTTTTCCGCTGTTTCATCATTAAGCCGCTCAAACATAAGGAAGAGCTTGATATCACCGGAATCGGAGTACTCAACCATTTTTGCGGAGATTCTGACAGGAACGGTCTCTTCTTCAACAACAATGTTGAAGTCGGATTCGGCGCTCGTCATTCCGTGACTGAATGCGAGCGTAAGCGATTCACGCGTGGAGAATCGCTGGATGTCCTCAATCTCGTTTTGCGAGAGCATATTATCATTGAAGAAACGGAAGAAGGAATCGTAGTCATCAAGATAGGTAATGATAGAGGTGTCAAAGAGTGAGCCTCTGACCTTGATAAGCCTGTTCCTTGAGATGTTGTACTCAATGCTTACGAATTTTGCGGGATCGAGCGCGAGAATGGAGGATTCGAAGCGGTTCAGCGCTGCTTCGGCCTCTCGCCTTGCAGTGACGTCGGTAACTACAATGAGAAGCTTTGCAGGCGTACCCTTGAAATTCATGACAAAATCAAAGGAAAGCCCAAGCCAGAGCTTCTGATTGTTAGGGAAATCGGTTTCAACGGTGATGTCATTGGGAAGCTCACCGGAATATACCTTTTTGCATGCATCTATAACCGGACCGATGCTGTCGGTCGAAAAGAGTCCTGCCTGAATGAGTGAATCAGGAACATTGTCGTAAATAGTCGGAATGGCGAATTCTTCGGCCTTGTTCTGTGGAATAACGAGGATTTTTGAACTGAGATCCAAAGTGAGCAGGGCACTGCCTTTTCTGTTAAATGCGATGTTATATTCCTTTTCCTGCAATTCGAGAAGTCTTTGACTGGTACGAAGCTCATCAGCCTCACGGTTCATCACGTCGCGGTATTCTCTCTCACGGATCAGAATCATCACAATTATCAGACCGCCGAGGATTAGAACGATAACACCGTATAGGAAAACATCGCGTGTTTCCTTATCAAATCTTTGAGAGATTTTGTCTTGGGTAAATGTTCTGACAAGATAGAGGTCGTCAAATCCGATTGCGGCGGCAAAGCTGTAGTAGGTCACACCACCCGTAGAAAATGAGAAGCATGACTTTTGCTGCCTTGTGATGTCGTCTCTTATCTGCTGTTCGCTGTATCCGGGTTCAAAGTTGACCTCGTGGGCAATGTTGTAGATATTGTCACAGTCCTTTGTGTAAAACGATTCTGTTGCTCTGATGACAACTTTTCCGGTAGAATCAACCAGCATATTGTAGGCATCGGGGAAAATGGCAGAATCGATGATGCTGTCAAGGTGAGTTCGATCAAAGATATTGAAAAGCGAACCGCAGGGGACACCGTCCCTGAAGCATGGCATAAACATGTATAGAAAGCGTTTGCTTGCCATGATGGATAATTCATTTCTGTCAAGAGAATAGACAGCATCGCTGTTTAGAAGAGCCAGGTCATCTTCGCTGAAATCAGGGAATCCGTATGTTGAGAAAACGATTGTTCCGCTGTTGATGTAGCCTAAATAGTCACAATTAAGAAGAACAAACGAATCATCAAGAACCTGCTTTATTGCTGTATCGCGGTTTTCGTCCAGAACAGTCTCGACCTTATCTCTTGTTGCGGAAATACACTTTTTGCTTCTGTCAAAAAAGGTTTTAAGAGTCGATGTCTGTGAAGATATACAGCTCTCGATGAGCATGTCCCTTACATTGTCGGACGATCTTGATGTTCTGATGGCATAGGAGATGACTATTGTGAGAGTCAGAATTGCCAGGATAACGGGGATTACTATTGTAGTACCTCTTTTTTTAGATGTTTTGATGTCCATTATTTCTTTCTCCGGGAAACAAAATCAATTATATAATTTATTGAGTAAATGAAATATTAAAGCAACAGACAATTCGATATCTTAATTCTAGTATAGATGATTACGAAAAGCAAACAACATGGCGAAACGTCATGAAAATGTAACTTTTTGACGCGTAAAAAGTTAACATTATGTGAAGCAACGATTAGAAATTCGATATTTGTTGTTAGTTCGTGAAAGAATATATGGCAATTGCGGCCGCAATAGTGATATTTAAAGAATCAACAAGCTCCGTCTGGGGAATGAAAACAGGAGTTCCGAACTCAGAGAATTCGTGAGGAAGTCCTGTCGCTTCATTACCGAAGGCCAATGTATAAAGAAAAGGTTTACCGGAGAGAACATCGCAAAGCTTCAAACTCGAATCAAGCATAAACGAGTATATTTTGTGATCATTAAAGCAGTTGAGATAGTCCTCGATTGAGGTGAAGAAGTCGTGGCGGATTCTGAATGCCGATCCCATTGACGCGCGGATTGTTTTGGGATTAAAGAAGTCGGCACCCGGTGTAATTACGGCTAGGTTTGAAATACCAAAGCCAACGCAGGTTCTGATGATGGTTCCCATATTTCCCATGTTTCCGGGGTTAACAAGAAGAACATGAGGTCTGTCCTTGTCAAGGGGAGCATCGAATTTACGAAATACGCCGACACAGAAGACGTTTTCCTTATCTGATAGTCTGTTGATGAGTTTGTCATTGACGCTTACGCTGATTCCTGATTGCCCGCAAAGAGCACGTACCTTGTCGGCATCGGTAAAGGTTGAGTGGATGAACACACAGATGACATCAGAGGGGCGTGCCTTAATAAGCTCTATAGTGGGAAATGCGCCGAGTGAGTAGGAATAGTCGAAGTCTTTCTTATAGGGTTTAATCTCCATGTCTGTATATATAATCCAATTGTCTTAGATGATGATTGGATTTATTCCTTTCTCCCGGATTCTCCGGGGATTTCCTCATTTACATCAGATAATTCAGTCTACACCTTAAACAGTGAATAGTAAAGGAATGACAGAAGACAATTAGTGCTTGACAACAGATAATGAATGGGTTAGAATGGTGAAGCTGTAAAGAAAAAAACTTTACACATACGATTTGAAAGGTAATCAGCCATGGATAAGAGTTTTGAAGACAGTTTCAGCGAAAAGCTTGAACTTGCGGAATTATTCGACATCTATTCACCGCTTCTGAGTGATCACAAGAAGGGTATTTTTGAGGATTACTGCATGAACGATCTTTCGCTTGCAGAGATAGCCGAGCAGGTCAGGCTGAGCCGTCAGGGTGTACGTGATATTATCGTCCGCTGCAGTGCGGAGCTTCGTGATTACGAGTCAAAGCTTAAGATTGCACAGCATTACAGGGATCTTGACGATACGGCCATGGAAATTGACGCTCTTGTCGAGGATTCGAGAAGTCTGTTAAAGGAGATAGGAGACCCTGATGGACTTAAGTCAGACAGCGAAATCGTGAAGATGATCGATTCAAGATTACGGAGGATCGCCGATCTTACAAGCGGAAACGAAGATGCACCCGAAGAGAAGTCTGAAGTCGACAAAATGCTTGATAAACAGTAAAGGAAGATATTATGGCTTTTGAAGGATTAACTGAAAAGCTTAATAACATATTGAAAAACCTCAAAGGAAAAGGAAGACTCTCAGAGGCAGATGTAAAAGCATCCATGAGAGAGGTAAAGCTTGCACTCCTTGAGGCTGACGTAAACTTTAAGGTAGTAAAGAGCTTTGTTAATAATGTTACCGAGCGTGCAATCGGTCAGGATGTCATGAGTTCGCTGACTCCGGGTCAGATGGTCATCAAGATTGTTAATGAGGAACTCACAAATGTCATGGGTGGTGAGGTATACGAACTCCCCATGAAGCGCGGTAACGACATCGATGTAATCATGATGTGCGGTCTTCAGGGTGCCGGTAAGACAACTACAGCGGCAAAGCTTGCCGGAAAGTTTAAACAGCAGGGAAAGAGACCGCTTCTTGTCGGCTGCGACGTCTACAGGCCTGCGGCTATCGATCAGCTTAGGAAGAACGGCGAGAAACAGGGCGTGCCCGTTTTTGATATGGGTACCGATGTAAAGCCCGTTGTAATAGCCGAGGAAGCAATTAAGCTCGCAAAGGAAAATAAAAATAATGTTGTAATTCTCGATACTGCAGGTCGTCTCCACGTAGATGAGGAGATGATGAACGAGCTTGTTGAGATTAAGGAAAAGCTTCCAATCGATCACATACTGCTTACGGTTGATTCAATGACAGGTCAGGATGCGGTGAATGTTGCTGAGACATTTAATGAGAAGCTTGAGGTTACGGGTGTTATTCTGACCAAGCTCGACGGAGATACAAGAGGCGGTGCGGCGCTTTCAATCAGGTCAGTCACCGGAAAGCCTATTGTGTATGTCGGTATGGGTGAGAAGCTTTCGGAGCTTGAGCAGTTTTATCCTGACAGAATGGCTTCAAGAATTCTCGGAATGGGAGATATCCTCACTCTGATTGACAAGGCACAGGAGGATTTTGACGAGCAGAAGGCCAGGGAGCTTGAAAAGAAGATTAAGAAGTCCGAGTTTGACTTCAATGATTATCTTGATCAGATAAAGCAGGTTGAGAAGCTCGGAGGCCTGGGCGGCATCATGAATCTGCTTCCCGGAATGGGAATGGGCAAGCAGAAGATTACCGACAGTGACATCGAGAACGGTGCCAGCCAGATGAAGAAGATGGAGGTCATCATCAACTCCATGACAAAGAAGGAAAGAGAAAAGCCCGACATTCTGAATCCTTCAAGAAAGAGAAGGATTGCAAACGGAGCCGGCGTCGACATCATGGAAGTCAACAGACTTGTAAAGCAGTTTGAAAACACAAAGAAGATGATGAAGCAGATGACGGGCATGATGAACGGAAAAGGCAAGAGACGCGGCGGTTTTAACGGATTCAGGGGTCCTTTCGGATTCTGATGAAAAAGCTATCAATACAGCATTGCTGTTTAGATACAAAAATATTCAAGGAGGTGAAAATAAATGGTAAAGATCAGATTAAAGAGGATGGGTTCAAAGAAGTCTCCTTTCTACAGGATTATAGTTGCTGATGCAAGAGCTCCCAGAGACGGAAGATTCGTTGATGAGATCGGAACATACGACCCCAATCAGGAGCCCGCAGCTTTCAGAATTGATGAGGAAGCAGCAAAGAAGTGGCTTGCTAACGGTGCTGTTCCCACTGATATCGTCGGAAAGTTATTCAAGAAGGCCGGAATCGAGAAGTAGTGAGGTAATTTATGAAGGATCTTGTTTATGTAATTGCAAAATCACTTGTTGATCATCCGGATCAGGTAGTTGTCACCGAAAGAGAAGAAGACAAGTCGCTTGTGATTGAGCTTTCTGTTGACCCAGAGGATATGGGAAAGGTTATTGGCAAACAGGGAAGAATCGCTAAGGCTATTCGTACTGTTGTCAAGGCGGCTGCGACAAAGGATGACAATAAGGTTGTTGTGGACATCGTCCAGAAATAATGCAATAACACCTGGGAATTAACGGCAGCGGTGTTTAACCGCTGTCTGTCTTTTTATAAAAGTACAAGAAAACCCACTGCCTTAAGGCAGTGGGTGCTCTTGTACGAGGTGCGGGGTTTCAAGCCCCGTACCTCGTAAGGCACGAAGTGACACTTTTATATGAGCAAGTAGCGAAGCAGATTGCGAATAACATTGACTAAAGATCTTGCCCGGGCTGGAGCTTCGGGAATCAAGGCGGCAAGGTCAGTGTCAAAGGGGCTTTAGGATAAAAGCGCCAGAGAATGCTCAGACAGTCCTTTGAGCCTGCAGGAAAAGTCTTTTGCTAAATCATGAAAGGGTTTTTATATGAACGACAGTTACTTAAGAGTCGGCGTCATCACATCGATGCACGGTGTTCGCGGAGAGGTTAAGGTCTTTCCGACAACTGACGACCCGGCGCGATTCAAAAAACTGAAAGAGTGTATAATCGATCAAAAAGGTGAAGAGCTGACTCTTAATATCAGAAGTGTGAAATTCTTTAAAAATCAGGTTATTCTCGCTTTTGAGGGCTTTGACAACAGAAACGATGTTGAAGCATTTAAGGACAAAGAGCTTTTTGTAACCCGGGAGAATGCTGTGCCGCTTGCAGAGGATGAGTTCTTTATCTGTGACATTTTAGGTTCTGAGGTGATTACCGACGAAGGAGTGAAACTCGGTATACTTGAAGATGTTTTCGAGACCGGCGCAAACGATGTCTACAGTGTGAAGTCCCCCGAAGGGAAGGAAATTCTGCTTCCTGCGATAAGGGAATGCATCCTCGATGTCAATGTGGAGGAGAAAAAGGTTCTTGTCCACGTGATGAAGGGACTGATGTAGGTTTAACTATTGATTGGCTTTCCGGAATTGCGTTTTTAGCGATGAAAAGGTCTGCTGCAGGTCTTCTCGCGTTACGGTTCATCCGGAAAAATTGCGGTCTGTGTAAAGGAGAATTGTTATGGATATCGGTGCAATTATGAAGGCAAGGACGGCGTGGGAGACTTTCACACGCAACCATCCGAAGTTTCCGCTGTTTCTGAATGCCGTCAAGCGCGACGGAATTAAAGAGGGTACGGTCATTGCAATCAGCGTGATTGACCCCGACGGAACGAAAAAGGAAACGAATGTCAAGGTTACGGCTTCGGATCTGGAGCTTTTGAATATTTTAAAGTGAAGTGTGAAAATGAGCCTGGTTGTTTTACCGGCTCATTTGCTATATTATGGTTATGCAGGGAATGTATGAAAAGGTAAGAATAGTATACAGTGACCACGACCGGGGAGGTTTGAGTATGAATTTGACATTTCGAAAAGCGAAGCGAAGTGATACGGGAATGATTCTTGAGTTTATCAGGGAATTGGCAGAATATGAAAAGATGCAGAATGAGGTGGTAGCTGACGAGAGCATTTTGGAAGAGTGGATCTTTGACAAGGAAAAGGCTGAAGTCATTTTTGCAGTGGCAGATGGTGTTGAAGTCGGGTTCGCGCTATTTTTCCATAATTTTTCAACGTTTCTCGGACGCGCGGGAATCTATCTTGAAGATTTGTTTGTAAAGCCCGAATACCGTGGAAAGGGCATCGGTAAGGCGATTTTGAAAAAGCTGGCCTCAATTGCCGTTGAACGCGGATGCGGACGCCTCGAATGGAGTTGTCTTGACTGGAATCGTCCAAGCATAGATTTCTACCTTTCACTTGGGGCAGTACCGATGGATGAGTGGACTGTTTACCGTGTCACAGGCGATACGCTGAAGGAATTGGGGAATGAGCAGCAAGGGAAATGAATCAATGCTTGATGATAGACGATTCTTTCGGAATTTGATGAATGTTTTTAGCTTTTTTTATATTGGTGATATTAAGTCCGTTTTTTAGTACAATTTGGGTGTAATAAATATAACAAAAAAAGCCTAGAATGCAAAATTAAACCCGTTCTTTGACAACTGAAAATCGCTAAAAAAGTCTAGTTTACTATTGCAATGAGCCCTGTTCTGGTGGATGGTATCTGTATCGATTACTATCTGCTGGAAAGGGGCAGATATGCTTTATT
>JAZLIL010000182.1:0-3959 GCA_045617405.1 Lachnospiraceae bacterium
GTACCACGCCCGACTTCAACACTGAGCTTCACCCGAAGGGAAGCTACGTTTTCCATTTCCTCCTTCATAATCGCTGCGGCACTATCCGCTTCGTCCTCACTTGCTTCGACAAGAAGCTCATCGTGCACCTGAAGGATAAGATGCGTATTTTTAAGTTCCCGTTCAAGTCTCTCGCTCACGCGGTTCATCGCTATCTTGATTACGTCAGCAGCGGTACCCTGAATAGGTGAATTCATCGCCGCCCTCTCTCCGAAGCTGCGCAGATTGAAGTTGCTGCTTGAAAGCTCCGGTATGGGACGTTTGCGACCGTACATCGTCTCGGCATAGCCTTTGTCATTTGCGTCTGCCACTATCATGTCAAGATATGCCTTTACATCCCTGTACGTTTCAAAATAACCTGTGATATAGCCTTCCGCCTCTTTTCTCGTGATATTAAGATCACTCGCAAGTCCGAAAGCACTAATACCGTAGACAATACCGAAGTTTACCGCCTTGGCATTACTTCTTTGCTGCCTTGTAACCTCCTCCACGGGTACCTTAAACACCTTTGAAGCTGTCATCGTATGAACATCTCCACCCTCGTTGAAGGTCTTAATAAAGAGCTCGTCTCCGGAAAGGTGTGCCAGAAGACGAAGCTCAATCTGCGAATAATCGGCATCAAGGAAAACAAAGCCTTCCTTTGGAACAAACATTTTTCTGATAAGACGTCCCAGTTCCATTCTTATCGGTATGTTCTGAAGGTTCGGCTCCGTGCTGCTAAGCCGTCCGGTTGCAGTAACCGTCTGATTGAAACAGCCGTGAATCCTCCCGTCCTTTCCGATTGCTGCCTCAAGTCCCGTAACGTATGTGCTCCGAAGCTTTGTAAGCTGTCTAAACTCAAGTATCTTCTCTATAATCGGATCCTCAAGCCTGATTTTTTCAAGGACATCTGCACTCGTTGAGTAGCCTGTCTTCGTTTTTTTGCCGTAGTAAGGAAGCCTCAGCTTTTCAAAAAGTAATACCCCGAGCTGCTTCGGAGAGTTTATATTAAACTCTTCACCCGCGCTCTTGAAGATATCAGCTTCAAGCATACCGATTCCCGCAGAAAGTCTCTTTCCGTACTCAAGAAGCTCCTCACGGTTTACCATGATACCCTCACACTCCATTTTGTAGAGTGTTAAAACAAGCGGCATCTCTATTTCAGAGAAAATCTTCTCCATGCCGCTATTTGCAATCTGTCCTGAAAGTACTTCTTCCGCAAGAAACGGAACCATACTCTCGTATCCGACTCTCTTTGCCCATAGCTCCTCAGAAGAATTGTAAAGATCTTCGATCGGGCTCTTTCCGACAAGTGATTTTTCGTCCTCTATACTCATTGAGAGATACTTATTTGCAACAAACTCGTAGGGATAGCTTCCTGCAAGAGGATCGAGAAGGTAGGCTGCAATACCCGCATCAAAGAACCTGCCTGATGAATCTCTTGAATCCTTTGCGTAAGAAACATCATGCAGAAGCTTCTTTACATCCATTGAACAGATTCTTGCCTTCGAAGCAAAAATCTTTTCTATCATACCTTCAAAGTAATCATCTCGCATGAACCAGCCGCGGGGATAGCAGTATGTCTTCCCGCCGTCGGTCGTAAAGCTCAGTGCCGCAATTCCTTCATTATCACGAAAGACACCGAGACCGATTGACCTCGCAAGCTTCAGCGCATCCTTGAGAATCTTTTCCCCTTCGTCAATATCTGTAACGGTAACAAGCTCGCCGGGCTTTCTTTCAGGCTCCTTTTCGCCCGCAAAATCAATCTTAATTGAGGTAAACTCAAGCTCGGAAAAGACTTCCCTCGTGCCTTCCTCATCTATGTTCAGCCTGAGATCTTCAAGCTGTAATCCATCAAGGTCTATGTCAGTTACAATTGTGGCAAGCTTCTTTGAGAGAAAGGCTGCCTTTCTTCCGACAACCTCTTCATCTGACTCCTTTAGAAGAGCTGCAATTGGGGATCGCTTAACGCCAAGCGTTTTCCAGAATTCGGTGAGTTCCTTAACGGATGCCTCGCCTTCGGCCATGGCCGCATCAATTGCATCATAAAGTGCCTCAACAGTCAGGTAGTTTGAAATAAGAGCAATTGCTGTCTGCTCTCCCACACCCGGAACTCCCTTAATATTGTCGGCAGAATCGCCTGCAATTCCCTTGAGCGAGCTTATTGAGTGAGGTTCGACACCAAACTCTTTCTTTACAAGCCCGGGATCAAAATTGAAAGCCCTGTCAGAAACTGTAACATCGGCTCTTTTTATGCCGTACTTTTCAAAAAGCTCGTCGGTCTTCTTCTGTGTCGGACTAATCATCCAGAGATTAGTCCTTTCGTTAACAAGCTGAAGGTAATCGCGATCCTTGGTCATGATTCTGACAGGGACCTCGTCCTCGAAGAGCTTTGCAAGAGTGCCCGAGTAATCGTCTGCCTCGTAGGTATCCCCGTAGAACTGTTTAACGCCCATTTTCCTAAGCGCTTCAATGCACAAATCAAACTGATCTTTGAGCGGCTTCATCGTCTCGCTTCTGTTTCCTTTATAGTCAGCATAGAAATCGCGGCGAAACGTGTTTCTTGTAATATCCCAGGTGACTGCAAGGTAGACAGGCTTCTGATCCTTGATAATTTTAATAAGACTGCGCATGAAGCCAAAAACAGCATTCGTGTACACACCCTTTGAGGTCTGCATGATCTTTCCGAAATGCTTTTCCTTCTCCTCTTGTGTCTTCGCAAACATTACCTCCTTTGGCAGGTTTCCGTAAAACTGAGTCGAAAGAAGACTTGAACCGTCTATGATAAGTAAATAATCTTCCATTATATCCTCCGAATAACAAGCGCTAAGGCTTTTCAAAACTTAACTGTCGAACGTATTCAAGCAACAAAGTCCGGATAATCAATCTTATCTGCAATCCGCATCGCTACTTGCTCATATAAAAGAGCTAAGCAAAAAGTATAACAAGAACTACAGTAAGGATTACTATTGCTATGTTAATGAGAAGCTTCATTCGAAACCTCTTGACGCTCTTCTTTCTCCCGGCTTCAAGAATACCTGTAATTTCTTCGTCAAGATCGATGTTGTAATCGTAATTGATGTTATCATCCGTATCAAGCTCATGCGTAACCCTATTGATAATGTAGTAGAAGCACAGCTCATCATGACAAGCCGGGCATTCATCAATATGCTCGGCAAAATCAACAAGCTCGGCTCCTGTTATTTCATTTTTCAGGTATCTGTCTATGTTTTGAAGTGCAATCTCGCATTCCATTCGCTACGTCTCCTTATAAAACACCAATCTATATTATGACACAACGGAATAGAAAAGACAATTGAAATAAAAAAGCATGCCGCAAGCGACATGCTTTTAATTTCAAGACAATCAAGCCTTACCTTCAGAACCGAGAACGTTCTTAATCTTGTGAGCAACCATGTCCTTAACAGCCTGACGTGCGGGCTTAAGGTACTGACGGGGATCAAAGTGATCGGGATGCTCTGCGAAGTACTTTCTGATGTTTCCTGTCATGGCAAGACGGATATCGGAGTCGATGTTAATCTTGCAAACAGCAAGCTCAGCAGCCTTTCTGAGCTGTTCCTCGGGGATACCGACTGCATCAGGCATATTTCCGCCAAAGGTGTTAACCATCTTAACAAATTCCTGAGGAACTGAAGATGAACCATGAAGAACGATGGGGAATCCGGGAAGTCTCTTGATGCACTCCTCAAGTACGTCGAAACGAAGGGGCGGGGGAACAAGGATGCCGTCAGCATTTCTTGTGCACTGTGCCGGTGTGAACATGTAAGCACCGTGCGATGTACCGATTGCGATTGCAAGTGAATCACAGCCTGTTCTTGAAACGAACTCCTCGACCTCCTCGGGACGTGTGTAGCTTTCCTTACCTGCTTCAACACAAACCTCATCTTCGATACCTGCAAGAGTACCAAGCTCAGCTTCAA
>JAZLIL010000183.1:0-15860 GCA_045617405.1 Lachnospiraceae bacterium
CTTTTTGTGTGCCACAAATACAATGTACATGCATCTTGAAATCTGTTTTCAAGTATGATAATATAAATTAAGTTTACTATAATATTGCAATGCCACATAAATCGTTTTGCTGAAATTTGTAAGAACTTCCACAGATTAAACGGTGAGCACGGGCAGTTTTTGACATATAGCAAAATCGTCAGAGGATCGGGGAGGGTAGAAGGTATGAATGATTTATTATTAAAACAACAGCAACAGACCGAAAGCAGGTTTATCGAATCTGATCCTATGCTTGAGCAGAAAAAAAGGCTGAGTGAAAGGACAAGGCACTTCGATGAAATCGAGAAGTCGGATTTGTCGGCGTATCAGCTTGCACCTCTTGATGAAATTGAGGTAAATAAATCGCTTTTTGCCCAGTCACAGAGCAGGATGAAGGCAATCGAGGCAAGCGGTGTTGCCCCGGGAACTCCTGTACAGTTTCCCAAGGCCGGTAAGGACAGCTACAAGGAACGGAGAGAAAAGGCAAAAAAGAAGAAGAAGGCAAAGAAGCTCGTGGCATCAGGTGACGAGTACACGCTTGAAATGCTTGAACAGCTTAAGGCACTTAAAGAGGCTGATGATAAAGCAATGGATGATACACCTTCAGGTCTTGAGGATAAGGATTCAAAGTATCATGGTGATGGAAGAATCCTTAATAGCTTTTGTCAGGGACACAGGGTTAATAAAGAAGGTCAACCGCTTGATGAAACGGAAGCCCGGAAGATGAACGAGGACAGAAAGTTCTTTGTTGACTACCTAAGCGGAGATCAGGTGAGAAGAAAGCCGTACCTTGACAAGTTTACAAAAGAACTTCTCGAGTATAAGATTGATATCTCAATGCTCTCCGATAAGTATGTATCTTCACATATAGCTGAACTGTGTAAGTTTTCAAATAAAGCCTGCTATTTTGAAAACATGATGAAGGAAAACGAATGGTATTACAATTCGCTTCCGCAGTTTCAAAAGGATCTGATTGAAGCGAGAATCTATAATGTAACTGCTCCGTTGACTAATTTTCTTCAGAATTTCTGCGGCATGAGGGGGCTTTCACTCAACAGGAGGGGGCTTCTTGGCAAGGATGAAGTCATGATTGATACGGAAGGGTATAAGATGGATTTCATGGACGCTAAGGAAGCTCTTTCGGGAGTATTTGCAGAACGTGATAGGCTCGAGAAGCAAGCAATCGATAAAGAAGCAAGAGCGGGAAGAGGTTAGAAAACCTGATACCACAACCGCAGGGAGTTGATTATGGAGATAGGTTATATTGACAAACAGAATATCGAGTGGTTCAAGCCGTTGATGCTTGATTCATCGGTTCGGGCGATAGAGAGGGGTGAACCGGTTATCGCATTCGGAGCAGTTGAGGACAAAACGGCAGTGGGGGCTGTTTCGGGAGTTGTCTCGCACGGTGATTTTGTGGTGGATTCGTTTTTCGTTGCACCGGAATACAGAAACAGGGGTGTGGGAGATGCACTGCTTGCTGAAGTATCGGAGTGTATTAAGGGAAGAGGCATTACCATTGATTTCAGCTTCGAAGTATTTGGTGATGAACAGAAAACCTTGGTTTCGTTTCTTACCCACAGAGGTTTTATTGATTGCTCCGAGGACATTGACAGTGCATTTGTTCTCAACCTTTCCGATGTGTTTTCGTCACCACTTTTCAAAAATGACCGGGACATTTCGATGCCGCTGTTTTCCGAAATCCCGGATATTGCTCTGAAGAGAGCGTCGGCTTATGCTCAGGAAAATGATTATATAATGCCTGAGGGCTGGTTCATTTCACCTTCTATTGACAGGCGGATAAGCGTCATGCTGCTTGATGAATTTGTTCCAAAGGCATATGTTACCTTTGAAAAGCTGTCCGAGAACATGATTCAGATGTCGTCTGCTTTTAATGGAACAGGCCAGCCGACGATTTTTATCAGAATGATAGCAAAGGCAATAAATGAAGCAGGAAAGTACTATCCGGGTGACACACAGGTTATAATGCAGGCACTCAACCGTACGAGCCTCGGACTGATAAACCATCTGTTCCCGAAGGCAGAGAGGATTTCATATTGCTTGAGAAAATAGAAGACGTTTAAATCTTTACCGTTTCAAAAGTCATCAGATCGAGGTCTCCGATGAGGATTGATTCCGCGAGCAGCGGTTCTTCGCCCGAGAGGATTCTGACGGCTTCCGAAACTTCAATCCCGGCGCAGATTCCGGGAACAAATGAGAGTGTTGAGGAAGGCTCTGAGGTCTTTTGCGCGTAGAGTTTTTTCATGAGTTCCCGCCCGGGTTTAATGACTGCAACCTGCAGCATGAGGCCGTTTATTGCACCGTGAATCATGGTGAGATTCAGTTCATTGCAGATTTCTTCAAGCATTATTCTTGCATTGGCTGAGTCAAGAGCATCGATTACAAGATCAGCACCCGAAAGCAGCTCACGACAGTTATTCTTCGAAAGATTGACAGCGTGTGCGGTGAAAACAATGAGGGGTGTGATTTTTTTTGCGTATTCCATTGCAGCAACGGCTTTATTCTGTCCGAGTGTGGCCTCCGTGGCAAGAAGCTGTCTGTTGAAGTTGGCGGTACAAAATGTATCGCCGTCAATCGCAATGATGTTTCCAATCCCCGCTCTCACAAGGTATTCACACACAAAACCGCCAAGACCGCCGCATCCGACTACGGCCACGGTGCTTTTTTTGAGCAGCTGCTGCTTAGAAGCAGAGATTGTCGGGATATTTCTTTCTAAGATGTCTTCCATGCTGTATCTCCGTATGGTGGTGCACGGGCGGTGTCTCATGCCAGAGTGTCAAAACTGTGGCAGGAAACTCGCCGCAAGTTTGATAATTTGACCTGACACCGTCCCTTGGGACTTGATTCTTTAGACTAATATGTTTACAATACACCTCGGCAGTCATTATCTGAGGAGGAATTATTACCATGGCAGCGACAGGCAGTGAACAGCATAAAAGTTATCTTGGTACATTTTTTGTTGTACTTTCCGCGATTTGTTTCAGCATCGCAGGTGTGTTGATAAAGACAACACCTCTGTCAGGCGTTACAATCAACGGCACCAGAAGTATTCTGGCGGCTTTGGTCATGCTCATATACATGCGTGTGACGAAGCATAAATTTGTTTTCAACAAAACAGTATTGTTCGGCGCCATTTGCAACACATTGACAAGTCTTATTTTTGTAATCTCAACAAAGATTACCTCAAGTGCAAATGCGATAGTACTGCAGTTCACAATGCCTATCTTTATTATACTCATCAGACTGATTTTCCAGAAGATTCGTCCGACAAAAACTGAAACGGCGACCTGCGTATTTGTCCTGATCGGCATTGTTTTCTTTTTCGTCGATTCACTGACATCGGGCGGAATGCTCGGAAATGCACTGGCACTCTTCACGGGAATCACCTATGCCGTGATTTTCCTGCAGAAATCGATAAAGGGTGCTGACATGGAGAGTTCAACTGTCATCGGACAGCTGATCAGTTTTGTTATCAGCATTCCTTTCTGGTTCACCGAAACGGGATGGAGTGCGTCAAGCATTGTGTCTGTCGTTGTTCTCGGAATTTTCCAGCTCGGACTCGGCTACGTCTTCCTGACTGTCGGCCTCAGCACGGTTTCACCGGTAACAGGTGCCATCACCTCAACTCTTGAACCGATATTAAACCCGATTCTTGTAGCCATTTTCTACCCCGAGCATCTCGGAACCTTCGCGATTGTCGGTGCAGTCTGGGTAATCGCATCCGTAACGGTCTACAATGTTTTAAGTGTCAGAAAACCTTCCGCTGGCCCCGCAGGGAAGGACTAATCCGGTTGCTTCTACGGGAAGCCCGATTTCAGATGCTTCCACGGTTCCCTTAAATTTCTTCGCAATCAGTGTTGAAAGCAGGTATGAGAGTACTGCCGGCTGAAGTCCCGTTGTATATGAATTAATGAGGACAAAGAGCGGCTTGTCACAAAGAATTTCGGAACACAGTTCAACAAACGGGTACAAACTCTCTTCGAGCTTCCAGATCTCACCGCCCGGTCCTCTTCCGTAGGAAGGCGGGTCCATTATGATTGCATCGTATCTGTTGCCGCGCCGTATCTCACGTTCAACAAACTTTTTGCAGTCATCGACGATGTACCTGATCGGTGCGTCAGACAGCCCTGAAAGCTGCGCATTCTCCTTTGCCCATCCTACCATTCCTTTTGATGCATCGACATGTGTAACCTTCGCTCCTGCCTTTGCACAGGCAACGGTAGCACCGCCGGTGTAGGCAAAGAGATTCAGGACTTTGATTTCCCTTCCGGGGTTCTCATTCTTAGCATTTGAAATGAGTCCGCGCATCCAGTCCCAGTTTACAGCCTGTTCGGGGAACAGTCCCGTGTGCTTGAAGCTGAAGGGCTTAAGATTGAAACGAAGATCACCGTAGGAGATGGTCCATTGCTCGGGAAGATCAAAGAATTCCCATTCGCCGCCGCCTTTTGAGCTGCGGTGGTAATGTGCGTTGAGTTTTCCCCACAGTGTCTTGTCCTTTGGAGTGTTCCAGATGACCTGGGGGTCGGGTCTTAAAAGCTTGTATCTGCCCCACATCTCAAGCTTCTCGCCTGATGAGCAGTCAAGCACTTTATAGTCTTTCCAATTATCTGCTAACCACATAATTCCTCTTTTCCGTTCTGCCTCCGGCGGCGCACTGGCTGTGTCGGTGCTCTGACCTGACACCGTTCGCTCTTAAAATTGTAAGTCAACGTCATTCACGTGTCAAGCAACACAGAAGACATGCTGATACAGCAAATACAGTATTGATAAATTGCCGGCATATACATTAAAATAGGGGTGACAGGTTGACTTTTTGGAAAGATGACGTTTATATGCAGATGGAATTAATGTTTAAATCAAATTCAGGACAGATAATTTCCGGTATTTCCGCAGGGACGTGGAAGTATGGTACCAAAGGAGCAAAGGAGAGCTTCCTTATGCTGTCGGAAGCTGTTAATATCCCCATGGAGCGGATGACAAGAGCACATCAGACACACACTGACAAAGTGAAGTGTGTGACATTTCGCGACGGCGGATATGGCGTGCTGCAAGGCTTCGCGGAAGATGATGAGTTTGACGGCATGATTACCGGCGAGACGGGACTCATGCTCGGAATTACTGTGGCCGACTGCGTTCCGGTTTTATTGCACGATCCGGTCAGGAAGTGTATCGCAGCCGTTCATTCGGGATGGCGCGGAACCGCAAAGGAGATTTCAGCAAATGCAATCGGAATGATGGCAAAGGAATTTCAAAGCAATCCGTCAGAAATAGAAGCCTGCATCGGTCCCTGCATCTGCAGCGAGTGCTACGAGGTAGGTGCGGAGTTGATTGATGAATTTCGAAATCATTTTTCTGGCGATGAAATCGCCGCATTCTTTACAAAGCTTGAAAAACCGGATAAAGAAGGAAAGTACCTGCTTGATTTGAGGAAGGCAATTCTTACGACTCTCGTAAGAAGCGGACTGAAGGAAAGCAACATTACGGTTTCGAAGCTTTGCACATTTGAGACTGAGGAACTGGGTTCCTGGCGAAGAACGGGAAACAGGATCTTTCAGAACCTTGCGTATATAGCACTTGAAGACGGGGGAAAATAGCTATATGTCAAAGATTTACATTACAGGGCACAAAAATCCGGATATGGACAGCCTTTGCAGCGCATATGCATATGCAGTACTTAAGAACAGGATTGATTCCGAAAATGATTACATAGCCGTTCGCTGCGGACACCTGAACGAAAATGTGAAAAGAATTCTTACATTTCTCGGAATTGAGCCTTTAATCTACAAATCACATATCCAGCCGGTGGTGGGGGACGTTGTTTTGAATTCCGAGCTTCAGCCTGATGCAAACGATCCGATTTCAAGCATTTCCGCAGGTTATCATTCATCAAATCCGTCGGTAATGCCTGTCTATGACAGCAACAGATTCTGTGGTCTTCTGAGCGTTGATGATATTGCAGCCTGGGTGATGTCGGAGCTTTCGGATAACGGAAAGGTTGACAGGATTCCCTCCATCAGGGAAGTTATGGGAGAGCAGGAGGAGCCCGTTTTGTCGTCGGAGCTCTACGAGGAGGTTAAAAAGAAGCTCTCGGTTTCAAAGAAGAGAGGACTCGCAGTGTTTTGTGAAGGTGAATTTGTGGGCTTCGTTACAAGAAGGTGTTTCCTGAAGGCACCACGCTACAATGTTATCCTTGTGGATCACAATGAGCCAAAGCAGAGTATCCGAGGCATAGAAAACGCAAATATCATTGAGATTATCGATCATCACCGGATCGATTCGGTTCACACCGATGTTCCGATACTGATAGATGCAGAGCCCATCGGAAGCACATGCACGATTGTATTTCGCCGGTTTATTTCGCAGGGTGTTACACCCGATGTGCTGACGGCACGGGCTCTTCTGGCGGGAATTGTGTCGGATACGCTTATTCTTCGAAGTCCCACGACTACATCTGTAGACAAAGAAGCGGCGGAGGCACTTGCGAAAATCTGCGGTGTCGATGTCTCTGAATTTGGATTTGCCATGTTTGCAAACATCGAAGGATTAAAATCACGCGAACCTTCCGAGGCCATCGGATCGGATTTTAAACTGTACACGGAGGGCAAGTTCAGGTTCGGAATCGGGCAGTGTGAAGTCACAACGCTTATGGACCTTGATGATTATGTTGAAGAGTATCTCGACGAACTCGAGTCGTACCGCCGTTCGGAAGGACTCGACTGGGCCGTGCTGATGATAACCGATATACTTCGTGAGAACAGTGTTCTTCTCGCAACAGAGCATAACATTAACAAATCCTTACAGTACAGCAGGATTTCACTAAATGTCTTTGATATGCCGGGTGTCATGAGCAGAAAGAAACAGCTGCTCCCCGAACTTTTAAGTGTTGTGACGGGCGCATAGTGATAAAAGCGGTTATTTCTTCTCCGAGGGAAGCTTGAGGAGAGGGATTGTAACGCCGCCAAGGCTGTTGCCAAGAGTCATCAGGATCAGGTAGATGAATGCCTTAGCGTTCCAGGTGGCTGAAACCGAGAAGTAGAACATGTTTGCGATGCAGTGCTCAAAGCCCGAAAGAATGAAAACACTGACACAGATGAAGAGAATAATCGGATTCTGTGTCTTTTTGTAGCCGTCTACCGCGACAAACATAAGAAGTCCGCAGAAGAAGGAAAGCAGGATGATACTGAGAGGAGAATCATTGAGCTTGACATCACAGATGGAAGCGGCTTTTTCGGCAATCCCGGCAATCCTTGTTGCACGGATTGCAAGCGCTGCAAGACCTGTACCGACGAAATTGCCAACCCAGACTTCGAGAAGGAAGAGCAGGTACGATACCTTTTCCCCGACAAGGTAGCCGACCTTTCCGGTGTAGAGATTAAGTCCGTTCGAGCAGATCAGGTAGAGTCCGACCGTGAAGAGAAGTGCTCCGACTGTCTTATTCTCCATTGAAAGAAAAACAGTACCGCCGATTCCGATGCCGATGCCGGCACCGACTGCAGGTAAAAATGCCTCAAGAAACTTTTTCATAAGGTAACCTCCTATAATTTGCTGTAGATCACATGTGGATTTTATCATAAAAGAGAAAAATAATCCATCAGACTTTACGAAGGGGGTTGCTGTTTTTTCACATTGTGTTAAAGTATAAAAACGGAACCGTTGCAATTATTGCTTCGTCTAAGCATCAGCTTCAGAAATGAAGAGCTTTTTGGAGAAAGTGTGAAAGACAGTAGAACTTTCATCACTATTTGTGCCGCGGGATGGCGGCGGAATGGAGATTTATATGAAAAGATGTAAGAAGATTATTGCAGTGATTCTGATTGCAGTGCTTGGTGCACTTGCCCTTTGTGCATGCGGAAGCAGTTCGAAGACGGCTTCAAGTGATATGGCAGTGATGGAGGCGGCTCCGGCTGCAGCAGTGGAAATGAAGTCGGAAGAATTCGGCTATGCCGACTACAACAGCGGTGGCGGCGGATACTACGACGAGGAACCTATGGCACCGGCACCCGCTTCGGAAGAGGCAGAGAGTATTTCTGCGGATTCTGAAGCTCAGGTAAACTCGAACACAGGCAGAAAGCTCATAAAGAACGTCAACATGACGATGGAGACTCTGACCTTCGACGATACGATCGCAATGATTGAAAAGAAGGCAGCAGAGCTTGGCGGTTACGTGGAGAACTCAAGCGTCAACAACGGTTCGCCCTATGATTACTACTATACATCTTCAAGCGTCGGCTACAGAAGGATGAGAAATGCAACCTACACTGTACGTATTCCGGCAGCAAGACTTGAAATCTATACCGATGCAGTGGGAGACATGGGAAGCGTTAAGAGCAAGAGTCTTACGACAAATGATGTTACACTTGCCTACGTTGACACCGAAAGCCGTGTAAAGGCGTTAAGGATTCAGCAGGAGAGACTGCTTGACCTTCTTTCCGAGGCAGATGAAATTGAGAGCATCATTGAACTTGAAAGACGTCTGAGCGATGTAAATTATGAGCTTGAGAGAAACGAGAGCGTTATCAGAAATTATGACAATCTCGTAACCTTCAGTACAATCTTCATTGACATTACCGAGGTTGAGAGGATTACACATGAGCCTACGGCACCGAAGACAGTAGGTCAGAGAATCAGCGAAGGTCTCTCAGACACCTTCTACGATCTTGGTGAGGGCTTCAAGAACTTCACTGTCAACTTTATCGTGAATCTGCCCCGTATCATCCTCACAATTGTGCTTCTTGTAATTGCCATCTTCATTATCGTGAAGCTTATCGTCTTCATCATGAAACTGATCAGAAAGTCAGCAGGAAGCGACAAGGAAGCAAAGCCTAAGAAGGAAAAGAAGCCGAGAAAGCCTCTCTTCAGGAAAAAGAAGGCAGATAAGGAAGAGGAATCTTCTGAGATTTCGGAAAAAGACGCCGGCGAAGAAGATAAATAAGACTCGCCAGGACTCGCCACGGGGACGGTGGTGTGGTTAGCGAGCCGTAAACTCAAGCAGAAAAACTGACCACACCACCGTCCCCTGGTGGGAAACTGGCGAGTTACGGTCAGTTCGAAGCTACAAAATCGTAGAGCATGCGGGCTCCGTCGGCGAGGCGGGGAGCCGGACGTGAAAGCTCGTTATTCTTGAGGTTGAGGATCGCATTGTTTTTAACGGCAGTTATGTTCTGCCATCCGGTACGTCCGAGGATCTCTTCCTCGGGGGTAGGACCTTCGCCATAGTACATCGAAACTGTCATGATGTAATCGGGATTTCGTTCGATAATCTGCTCTTCAGAGATCTCGGCCCAGCCTTCTACATCGCTAAAGCAGTTCTTAAGTCCCATCATCTCGGCAACTTCGTTCATGAAAGTGCCCTTTCCGGCTGTCCAGAGTCCCCACTCAAGCGGTGAAACTTCGAAGTAGATTGACTTGCCTTCTGTGAAAGCATCTCCGCTTATCTTGGCGAAGGTTGTTTTCATATTATCGATAAGGGCAGCAGCTTCGTCATTCTTTCCAATAGCAGTACCGATCATCTCAATAGCAGTATATACATCAGCAATTTCATCAGCATCACTGACAACAACGTGAACACCGGCAGCTTCAAGCTGTGCAACCTGTTCATCACTCTGTTCCATAGCAGCCATAAAAAGAACGTCGGGTTTCAGAACGAGAATCTGCTCAATGTTGGTCTCGTGACCGGACTGAACAGTTGGAACATCAAGAACTTCCGTCGGATAGTCACAGAATTCGCCGCGTCCAACAATAAGGTCACCTGCGCCAAGGGCGTAGAGAATCTCGCAGTCGCAGGCAGTAAGGACAACAATCCTGGAGGCAGGCTCTTCGAGAGTTACTTCACGGCCTTTCATATCAGTTACGGAAACAACTGAAGTCTGTTTTGAAGGTTCCGTATCAGACGATTTTCCGCAGGAACATAGTGTAAAGATCATTATAGCAAAAATAATAAGAGTGATTATTTTTTTCATGTTTGCCTCCCTAAAAGATTATTCAGGGATAGGATAACCAAAATTTGAAAGAATGTCCATGACGAAAACACCATGCTTGACAAAATTCCGGCAAACGGTTAAAATTCATTTGGAATTGAATAAGAGATGCAGTTGCACGATTTTTATCGTATCCGGGAATGGAGTGAGAAGCTCCGCGAGTGGGTCACTGTGATGCCGAAAGGCTAAGTCAGATTACGGAAACTGCATTGTAGATGCTGCCGTCACCAGTGTTTATTGAAGATGTTATCTCTGCACGGCTTTGCCGTGCATTTTTTGTGGAGCGAAGGGCAAAAACATGCGCCCCTGCGCTTAGAGAGCTGGTGAAGGCATGCGAAAAACTTCACATCGCTTACCAGACTTTCATTAGTTAATTGCCTACTTCAGAAAAAAGGACCCGTCATGGACGAGTCCTTTTTTCTTGCTTGACGGTTTCCCACCAGGGGACGGTGGTGTGGTTAGTTGTTATGGTTCCACTTGACATCGTATTGGCGACATGGTAGTATGTTTGTGCAAATTTAACGGAGAGTTGTCACATCGGCCGTAAAGGACTGTTGTTCAGGCAGATGTGTTAGAAGGAATGGGGATATGAACCCCGCGTTACCGGCGCTGTGTGCAGGAGGACGTTCCGAAGCACCTTATGGGTGTGAGCCGAAAGGCTTCCACTGGACGTAAAGTCTGGGAAGGTAGGAAACGTTCGCAGGATGTGAAAGCATCCCTACTGCGAGTCAGAAGACAGACGATTTCCGAGAATAGAGCCTCATGGTATCAGAGGTTTTACGAGTACACAAATATCGGGTGTGCTGACATTTTTGTCAGCACACCTTTTTTGATCTTTGTCACTAAATTCTCCGTTAGTCAAAGCATGAGCCATAAGGCAAAAAGAAAAGGAGGAGAAAATGAAAAGTAACAAAGTTGGAAGAACTGTGTCAAAGCTTTTGGCAATAGTCCTTGTGTTCGCGATGGTCATCGGAATGGCTCCGGTGACATTGGCGAAGGCAGATGACGGCGGAAGTGTATCGCCTGTCACAGCTACTGTTAATTTTACGGCACAGGCTGGAGGAGCATTTCGTATAGCGCCCCAGTACAACGTGTCTGTTTCAAGTAATCTTGCAGAAAGCTACGGATACGAAGATCAGGTGGCCTCAGGATCGGCAGTATCAGCACCTACCCCTGGACCAACAAAGACTATTAATATAAAGGCCGCGCCCAAGACAGTGAATCTGACATTTTACAATGAAGATGGAACAGAGGCACTTTCGTCAGGTGTGACGGAAAACGGTCTTGATTCTAAACAACAATACCATCTGTACACTTTAAATCTGCCTGTCGGAAATTACGTTTTTAAGGGAACTGACGGTGGAGTTGACATCGGCGGCAGTACGCTCACAATTTCTGATTCAACCAAGAACAATGAGACGTTCACTTTAATGAGGGTGAATTTCTACTACAATTACACGGGAACAGAGTTTAGAGAAACTGAAAAGTGGACGTTGTCAGGACTTAAGAATGCTGAGACAGGAAAGCCCGCCATTCTTGGACCGCAGTATGCTTCATCAGGCAAGGTTTATCAGCCGACAGTGATGATCGCCGGAGTAAATTATGATGGCGGATCAGTGACGATCAATGATGCGAGTCTTCTTAATGATTTCTATCTCAAGACTTTTTCTGCTCAGAAGGTCACTGCGAATTACACTGTTCAGAATAAGACTCTGCCGATCGCAAAGTACAACACATTTACACTGACTGCACCTACCGGAGCAACGGCAAAGTTCTACAATCAGACGAAGAACTACGTTGTGACACCGATGTCAACAGCAGAATTGACGACGACAGACAACAGTGACGGTACAACTACATACAAGTTTAAGTCTCAGTCAACAAGCTTTGGTGCACAGTATTCCTACCGTTTTACAATGAACGGAAAGGTTACACAGGCCGGATACATGGTTAATAACGGCAGCGCTGTGATCACATTCCCTGATGATAAGACACTATCAGAGCGTAATTCAGTTATTAATTATGATGATAACAGCATTCTTCTGAATGTCACAGTTTCGGGTGCTGATGAACTGACATACACAAATGAGCTTAAGCTCGCAGCAGCGGGAGATACCTTTAGGCTTCGTGCATTCCGCGCAGCATGGGAGATTATTGACACAACAACGGCAAATCACATGATCGAGCCTGATTTCCATTATGAGGTTATTGAGGGTAGTGATGTTGTAAGCGTGACTCCAATCGCCAATGAATATGAGAGCGGAAAGACAACAGGTAACGCAAAGGACAACTGGGCTACTGTCACAGCCCTTAAGAATGGAACTGCCCTTATAAAGGTCTGGTACGATGCCATTGATATTCAGGGCTCAAGCGTTGGTAACGGCACTTACGGTGCGACTGATCCTGCACGTTACGGCATAGTTGCAGTTAAGGTAGGAGATTCTTCAACTCTTGACTGGAAGCCGATGAGTGCAGACGGTAATTGGGATTCAGAGCTTGATACCCTTTACTATGAGGGTACATCAGGTACTTTCAGATGCCAGCCTGCAGGCTTGACATCGATGAGCGTATGCAACATAAACGGATCAGTAAAGTCTGAGTGGCAGAATGTTTCAGCAGGTCCCCAGGGTATCTACAACGTACCTGTAAAGACAGGAGCAAATGTCATCAAGGCCGTAACTGCAAACGGTACATCATTTATGATCGTCCGTGCAAAGCAGATCACAGTGACAATTAAGAATAACACTACAGGTGTAGAAGGAACAAATGCAAATCCTCCTGCAATAACTGTTGGTGACAGTGTTACCGTAAGCTTTGGTAAGCTTGACATGCCGATTCCCAAGATGAGCGGTGTCTACAATCCCGGATACATGGGAACAGCAAAGACAGCTTACATGCTGAATGGAAATGTTAAGCTGTTCTCTGCAGGAACGCAGTATGATTTCGCACTTTCCGATAAGAACTCCATTACATTTACAGCTCTTGCTTCGGGAACAAATAATCTCACAGCCGGTTACATAGATCTTTCATCGATGGGAGATCCCTTCGGAAATCACAGAAGGATCGACGAGAACGGAAAGGCAACAAACACAAATGCTGTCGAAGTATTTGGAAAGTTCGGAAGCCTTCCCGATGTAAGCTTCAATGTTGCAGACAATACGTCATATGATTATGCGGCACTTTACGATGAGGTCACAGGTATTACGACCACATCAAATAAGACAATACTCTTCTATGGAGCATCGTCATTTATGGCCGGTCTTAATATCCAGAACAAGGCACCGGGAGCTACAGTAACCTGGTCACAGACAACCGAGTATATGGAGAACCAGCCAACATGGTCATTTAATGCCAAGGTTACATCAACCAGCAATTACAATACAATTGACCTCAAGTACTGGTATGAAAACGAGACACCTGTAACGGTAAGACTTGAAAACGGCATTCAGAAGGTGATCGATGGATTTGTTGCAGATGCATCGAAGAAGCTCTACATTCAGATCATTGTTACACCTGCAGATTCAAGGATAGGTGCAGCAAAGGTTTATGATGCATACGTTGTCAACGCTAAGGCTGGTTCGGGAAGTGCATCAGGCGGAAGCGGATCTGGCTCCGGTGATGACTCAGGAAGCGGATCAGGCTCAGGAAGCGGAACAGGCGGTGGTTCAGGCGTTATTACACCTCCTTCAGATATTACAGTCAATGTAACTGTTCTTGGTGACAGTGCACATGGTGACAATGGTACAGCGCACACGCTCACAACAGGCGGCCTTGCCAACTGGTATTCAGGTTCAGTCACAATTCCTGCAGGTTCAACAGTCAGTACTGCACTTGCTGAGGTTGAGGCAAACAGTGGACTGAGCTTCATATACTCAGGTTCAAATTACATTTCAGCTGTTTACTACAATGGAGTCATACTCTCTGAGTTTACAAACGGCATGAATTCCGGATGGATGTACACAAGAAACGGGTCACATCCCAACCTCGGTGTTGCTGAACAGACATTGAGCAATGGTGATTCAATCGTATTCCATTACACAGACGACTGGACACTTGAATCAGATAGTTATGTCCTCGATGGCGGCGGTACATCAGGGAATAGCGGCACAGGCGGAGCCGGTGGTGCAGCAGGCGCAGGCGGAGCTGCAGGAGCAGCAGGTGCTAAGACAGGTGACAAGGCTGAAGGCGAGCAGACAACAGCCGAGAACGCAGCACCCGGGGACAAGGCAGTCATCAACGGCGTAGAGGTTGTCGATGTTGCAGCAATGACTGCAGATGAGGCAGTTGGGACTCTTGCAGAGATCTTTGAAGACACAAAGATTAAAGCTGTAGCAGCTCCTGAGACAGCAAACATCACCGAAGCAGTCAAGGCGACGGCAGCTACAAATGAAGACGGAAAGCAGATCTTCGTCGATGAGAACGGTGAGGTTGTAAAGGATGCCTTTGTTGAGAAGGAGAACGGCAAGAAATCCTTCGTAGACGAGAATGGCGAGGCAGTAAAGAACACCGTTATCGCTGCGGCAAATCCCGAGACAGGTAAGACAGAGATGTTCTACACCAATGCCAAGGGTAACGTCGTAACCGACAAGGTCATCAAGCTTGAAAACGGCGGGAAGATGATCGCAAAGGAGAACGGTGCGATTGCAACAAACGAGGTTGTAACTGCTCCTAACGGAAAGACCTACTTCGCAGGCGCAGACGGACTTGTAGTAAAGTCGGCAGTCATTGAGACCTCAGAGGGCACGACAGTGATCACAAACAAGAACGGCGTGATCGTAAAGAATGCCTGGGTCGAGATGGACGGCGTAATGTACAAGTGCAACAAGAAGGGCGTTGTAACAAAGACAAAGCCCGCAGGCAGGAAGTCAGGAAAGAAGAACAAATAGAAGAGTAGTTCACACAAGGAAAGAGCCCGCTGATGCGGGCTCTTTCTGTAACTCGCCCGGGACGGTGACTTGAAGACTAATTGAAGCTTAATCGGTGGGAATGGTTCCACTTGACATCCCCTAGGCGACATGGTAGTATAATTTTGTTAATTTAACGGAGAGTTGTCACATCGGCCGTAAAGGGCTTTTAGTCCAGGCAGATGTGTTAGAAGGAATGGGGAAAAAGCCCCGCGTTACCGGCGCTGTGTGCAGGAGGACGTTCCGAAGCACCTTATTGGTGTGAGCCGAAAGGCTTCCACTGGACTTAAAGTCTGGGAAGGTAGGAAACGTTCGCAGGATGAAGATTCATCCCTACTGCGAGTCAGAAGACAGACGATTTCCGAGAATGAAGTTTCTTGGTGTAAGGAGCTTTTACGTACACAAACATCGGGTGTGCCAGGTTGATCTTGGCACACCCTTTTTGCGTTTCACGTGGAGCTCATTTACGGTAAAAGGAAAGCGGGGAAATATGAAGAAAAATGGAACCGGGAGATTAAAATTAGTACTTCTTCTCATCGCCTTGATGCTCGTTATCATGACAGGCTGCACTGCGGAGAATCCGACGAAGAAAAATGCCGCAGAGCCTGATCCCGACAGTGACAGAGTTCTTGCTGACGTAACGGCGACAGAGCAGGATGCCTTCAACACTGATCCTGTACCGGAAGATAAGCCGATGCCTGTGGAACCTCCCGACAGTGACAGAGTTCTTGCTGACGGAACGGCGACAGAGCAGGATGCCTTCAACACTGATCCTGTACCGGAAGGTAAGCCGATGCCTGTGGAACCCGGGACAAAGAAGATAGACAAAAAGGAAAAAGAGACCTGCACCATCATGATCGAGTGTTCGACTATCCTTCAGAACATGGATGAACTCACCCCCGGAAAGGAGGAGGTCGTTCCTGAGGACGGTATCATTCTG
>JAZLIL010000184.1:0-6046 GCA_045617405.1 Lachnospiraceae bacterium
CATGAAGAAGTGCATCAACGCCGGGAACAAGCTCAACGAAAGCACCGAAATCAGTCATTCTTGCAATCTTTCCTTCAACGATGTTGCCCTTTGCAAAACGTGTCTCTGCATCAGCCCAAGGGTTCTGATCGGGGAACTTCATGCTGAGCGCAATCTTCTCACCCTGAATGTCCTTAATGAATGCCCTGACGTTGTCGCCAACCTTGAATACCTTCTTAGGATTCTCAACACGTCCCCATGACATCTCTGAGATGTGAAGGAGTCCGTCAGCACCGCCGATGTCGATGAATGCACCGAAATCAGTAACGTTCTTAACGATACCCTGAACCACATCACCAACCTGAATCTTTGAGAAGAGTTCTTCGAGCATAGCCTTCTTCTTTTCAACAAGAATCTTCTTTCTGTCGCCGATGATTCTTCTCTTCTTGGGATTGAATTCCGTGATAATGAACTCAATTTCCTGATCCTTATACTTGTCAAGATTCTTTTCAAATGAATCAGAAACAAGACTTGCGGGAATAAACACCCTTGTCTCATCGATAACAACACTTAATCCGCCGCCAAGGACAGCAACTACCTTAGCCTTTAATACTTCCTTGTTCTCGAATGCTTCTTCAAGTCTCTTGCTTCCTCTTTCCTGTGCCAGTCTCTTATAGGTTAAGAGAACCTGACCTTCACCGTCATTCACCTTAAGTACCTTAGCCTGAAGTACATCACCTTCGTTAACAACGGTTGTAAGGTCGAGATTGGGTGTGTTTGTATATTCATTTCTGGTAATGATACCATCTGCTTTGTAACCAATGTTTAAAGCGATTTCATCTTCCTTAACACGAATTACAGTGCCTTCAACAACCTCCCCGTTATGTATTGTCCTTAATGACTCCTCCAGCATTTCGGCAAAATTTTCTTCTGACATTACCTTAAAAACCTCCTTGATGATTTTGTTTGGGGTGGATGCCCCTGCTGTAATACCTACATTGAGAAGAGATTCAAATTGCTTTTTGTCAAGGTCACTGAGTTTCTGAATTAAGTAAGCCTTCTTACATTCCTCTTGTGCAATTTCGAACAGCTTTCTTGTGTTCGAACTGTTGACGCCTCCGATGACGATCATGCCGTCGGATACAGAGGCTAATTCACGTGTTTCTTGTTGACGCTCTTCCGTTGCTGTACATATTGTATTCACAACATTAACATAATACAACTTTTTATTTAAGATTTCAACTAATTCTTCGAATTTATTGTAATTATAAGTAGTCTGCGATACGATACAATAGCTGTTCCTGTTATCGTACGGAAAATTCTCTGCCTCTTTTGCGTTTTCAATCACAGATGCACCTTTTTCGCACCATCCGACGATTCCTTTTACCTCAGGATGATCCCTGTTTCCTACAATTATGATTTGCTTACCTTCAAGGCTCTCCTTCTCGACAATCCTGTGGATTTTCTTGACGTACGGGCAAGTCGCATCGACAAGCTCAAGTTTTCCGCCGGATTCTTCGCAAAGAGCCTTAAGCCGCCTCTCATCCGCTTTTTCAATGCCATGTGCCCTAATAACAATGCTTCCCGACTTAAGCATGCAGACATCGGATATGCTTTGAAGAACCCTTACTCCCTTAACAGCAAGCTCTTTTGTCACCTCATCATTATGAATAAGCTGGCCATATGTACAGACCCTTTTCCCGTTATTAAGAAGTTCATATACCGTATCTACCGCCCGCTTGACGCCAAAACAGAAACCTGCTGATTTTGCAACCGTAACCTTCAAGATTATTGTGCCTCCTCACAAATCTTTGTAATGGCATCAATGACCTCCTCGATTGTCATATCGGAAGTGTCAAGCTTTGTTGCCGAAGGAATCTGAACAAGCGGCGCGAATTCCCTGTGACTGTCACGATAATCGCGTTCTTCTATATCTTTCTTTACTGCATCAAAATCAGCTTCCGCGCCCTTTTCGAGAAGTTCCTTATAACGCCTTTTTGCCCTTTCCTCAACGCTCGCAGTCAGGAAAATTTTCACATTGGCATCCGGGAGGACAAAGGATGCTATATCTCTGCCGTCCATAACCACATCGTTCTTCATGGCGAGCTGTCTTTGAAGCTCAACAAGCTTTAATCTTACCTTGGGATAAACAGAGGTTATGCTGGCCGCCTGGCTGACTTCTTCAGTTCTGATATATCCGTTGACGTTTTCTCCGTTTAGGATGACACACTGAACGCCGTTTTCGTATCTGATTTCAATTTCAACATCATCCACGATTTCATTAACCTTTGACTCACTTCGATAATCGACGCCGCTTCTAAGGCAGAAAAGAGCCATTGCACGATACATTGCGCCAGTATCTACATAAATGCATCCCTTTCTTTTCGCGATTTCCTTCCCAATTGTACTCTTTCCGGCACCTGAGGGAACGTCAATTGCCACGTTCAAATATCCCATAGTATTCCTCCTGATCCTGTATGATAATCAATGCTATTCGCAATCCGCTTCGCTGCATGCTCATATAAAAGTGGCACCTCGCACAAGAGCACCCACTGCCTTAAGGCGTGGGGTTTCTTGTACTTTTATAAACTGATGATATGCTTATCTTTCGTTCACGCTGATTGCTGCAAGATACCCCGTTGACCATGCGATTTGAAGATTGAAGCCTCCAGTCAGCGCATCCACATCAAGCACCTCTCCCGCAAAGTAGAGTCCCTTCACCAGCTTCGACTCCATAGTCTTCGGGGAAATCTCCTTCACACTGACACCACCCCTTGTTATTACGGCCTCCTTAAAATCGCCGCGTCCGGTGATTCTTAGCTTCATATCCTTTATTACAGCACCAAGCTTCTCTCTTTCCTGTTTCGTGACATTGTTGACCTTTTTATCACCTTCGACTCCTGACATCATTATGACAACAGGGATAAGCTTCTGCGGAAGAAGCCTGTCAAAGCTGTTTGACAGCTTTCTGTTAATATTTTCGGAAAAATCCCGCAGCAATCTTTCATCAAGCTGTTTAGCGGTAAGGCCCGGTTTAAGATCAATGTGGGCAATTGTATCAGAGGTAATCTTATCAACAACTGCACTTGCACTAAGAACAAGAGGTCCCGAAATTCCCCTGTGCGTAAAGAGCATTTCTCCCAGATTGCTCGTAATCACCCTTTCTCCCCTTGTAATGGAAAGAACCACGTTTTTTAGCGATATACCGGCAAGTTCAGGGAGGAAATCACCCTCTGCCGTAAGGCTCACAAGAGAAGGAATCGTGTCGGTTACTGTGTGACCGGCAGATTTTGCAAATCTGTAGCCGTCTCCCGTCGAACCCGTCGCAGGATATGAAAGGCCGCCCGTCGCTATAATGCATGCATCTGCATCAAAATGCCTTCCGTCAGCAAGGCTGACGCCCGTAAACTTTCCGTCAGTGCATTCAATCTTTGAAACGGTACTTGAAAGGAGCACCCTGACTCCGTTTTTTCTGATTCTTTCCTCGAGTGTCTTTGTCACATCGGAGGCCTTATCACTTTCAGGAAATACTCTATTGCCTCTCTCCGTCTTTGTGGCAAGACCCATTTCATTGAAAAAACCGACAGTTCTTTTGTTGTCGAATCTTCGAAGCGCACCATACAAAAACTTTCCGTTAGTCATCACGCTTCCTATAAGATCGTCAAATTCACAGGCATTTGAAAGGTTGCATCGTCCTTTGCCCGTAATATAGATTTTCTTACCGAGTTTCTCGTTCTTCTCGATAAGAAGCACTTCATATCTTGATGTATCGGCAAAGCATGCTGCAAACAGCCCGGCTGCTCCGCCACCTATGATAATAAGACGTTCCATAAAGCAATGTTTTGAAAGGAATACTCCGTAATCCTTCAATTCTCCATATAAATATACTCACTGTCAAAGCTTTTGTACTGTGAGCTGTAGGGTTCACTGCCGCTTAAGAAAGATACACCGCTGCAGTCGGATACATTGTCAAGAAGACTCTGTGCTATAGCGTCAAGAACACAGGTCTCCGTTTCTTCAGTGAGATCGTTCTCAACAGTAAAATCACCGTTAAAACTGACAGATACAATTCCTTCGTTAATGTTTGCGCCGAGAAAATCAATGAAAACAGACTGGTCTTCAAGTGCATCAAATACAACGCCGCATATCATACTGCAGTCAACGCTCATATCGGGATCGACAAGCATCTCCTCCGTGGTAAGCGAATTATTCGTTACATCGACGCTGTAGTACTGAACCGACGCATAATCATCGAAAGTAGATTTTCCGACCGCATTATTGTCATCTATAAGCTGCTGTTTAATTTCAAGTGCACTCCTGGAGGGCTCTTTCTTTACTTCCTTCTCTTTACCGGCGCATCCGCACAGGCTGCACATCAGCAAAGTCGAAATTAAGCAGCAAAAAGCTTTTGTTAAATTCGAATATAACTTTCTATTTGTCATTCTTTTCTCCACTGTGATCGGAAAATACAGTCCTGTTCTTAATAATGTAATCGATAAGCGAAATGACAGTGAGTGCAGTCGCTATGTAGACAAGCACCTGTGTAACCGCTTCAAACCATGCATACTGAAGATCCGCAATCATAAAACAGCACATAATCATCTGGAAGACAGTCTTAAGCTTTCCCCAGATACTTGCTGCTATTACAGTACCGCTTTCAGCGGCCACGAGCCTTATCGCACTGATTGTAAACTCTCTTGCAATGATTATGACGACAACAACACACGGTAGGTTCCTGACAGAGATAAAACAAATGAGTGCCGAACACACAAGCAGCTTATCAGCAAGCGGATCCATCAGTTTTCCGAAATTAGTTACCATGTTGTACTTTCTTGCAATGTAACCGTCAAGAGTATCGGACAGCGACGCAATGATAAACACTCCAAACGCTATCCACTTACCGTAAGGTATACCCGAAATAAGCATAAAAGCAAGAAAAACAGGAACAAGAATCACTCTGAAAATTGTTATTTTGTTGGGAAGGTTCATGATGCACTCCTTGGTACTAAAAATTTATAAGAAAACCCCGGGTTAAATCTCTTTTCCGATTAAATCGTAGCCATCCGCATCTGTTATAACGACAGAAATGATTTTTCCCGATAAATAGCTGCCATTACCATCTACAAAAAGGTATCCGTCAACACCGGGAGCATCCATATATGTTCTACAGACGTAGACTCCATCGTCCGGTAACCATCCGTCAACAATGGCTTCGAGCTTCCTGCCGACCAGTTTTCTGTTCCTTTCAAAGGTCATTTTCTGTGCAAGAAGCATGATGTCCTTCTGACGCTTAAGCTTCACCTTTTTTGTAACCTGCTCGGGAAATTTTGACGCAGGTGTTCCTTCTTCCTTTGAATAGATGAAGACTCCGAGACGTTCAAAAGAAGTCTTTTCAACAAAATCCATAAGTTCCCGGTGATCTTCCTCAGTTTCTCCCGGGAATCCCGAAATCAGGGACGTGCGCAGAACAATGTCGGGAATCCGGCTCCGAAGCTTACCAACTATCTGCAAAAGTGCTTCCTTATCCGTTTTCCTGCCCATTCTTCTAAGAATCCTGTCTGATGCGTGCTGAATCGGAATATCAAGATAGTTACATACCTTTTCATTTTTTGCTATGCAATCAATCAGGTCATCATCAATTTCTTCGGGGTAGCAGTACATAAGCCTGATAAACCTGATACCATCGATTCTTCCAAGCCTTTCAAGAAGCTCCGGGAGCATCTTTCTCCCCGTTAAATCAACACCGTAAACAGTCGTTTCCTGCGCCACAATAATCAGCTCAACGCAGCCGTTCCCTGCAAGGTACTCCGCCTCTTTTACCAGCCTGTCCGGCTCGAAACTTCTGTACTTTCCGCGCATTCCCGGAATCGCACAGTAGGTACAATGCTTATTGCAGCCTTCTGCAATTTTCAGATAGGCATAATGTCCGCCGGTTGTAACTGTGCGGTTCACGCACGGCGTCGGAAGATAATCTATGCTCTTCACTTCTATTATGTGCTTTTCGCCACTTTGAAGGCGTTCAAGAATGCCGGGAAGTTCTTCATATGCCGTAGTACCAATGCACGCG
>JAZLIL010000185.1:0-2005 GCA_045617405.1 Lachnospiraceae bacterium
GCGGAGAAGAGGCACCCATTTCGGATGACGGAGACATTATTCTCCCCGAGGGATAAAAAACAGGATATATAAACAAAAAGCACCCAAATGGGCAATGTCACTAAGATAGCAAAAAATGACAGAAGCCAAGCAGGGAAGCGAGAGTCCAAGGCGAAGCGAAAGCAACGCTTTGGACTCTCGTTTCGCAAAAAAGAGCATGACAACAAAGCAGATTGAAAAATCTGCTTAAAAAGGTATTCAACAAAGAGGAATTATGCTACTCTGTAGAAGAAGCTGACAGACGGTTTAACCGAAGGCTTTCGAGAGTCATTTCTGCCGGGTCGAACAGGAGAAATAAACCTCAAAAGCAGTGCTTCAACATTAGGTGGAGGGATATCCCCACGGAAGAATTGCAGGCAAATATGTGCGGCATCAGAGAAGTTGACCTTGTAGGGAAACTTTTTACTGGCTTGATGAATGACTACGGACTGGGTAATCAATTCACAGAAGTTGTACATGGTAAGTTTTGCAAAGATTTCCTGGAGAATGAACTCCACCTTTTTTGAATGAAGGTGCAGTAAAGCCATAGTGTGTTTCAAATCTCTGAAAGAAGTTTCAATACCCCAGCGCAAGGCATAAAGACGCCTGACCTCAGCCAGGGGAAAAACGACAGAAGGAAGATTTGTAATAATGGTCTCGCGGACAGAAGACGAAATGGGAAAGCGGACAATGCGAAACGAGATTGTATAAAAAGTCAAAGGATCACATTTCCGGGAAGTGATAGGGAGATAGTCGAAACGAACATTAGAAGGAAGAAATTTGAAACTGTTTCTATCCTTGAAAAGCTCTTTGGCTTCATTGGTCTGCTTTCGGGTGAGATGAATAACGACAGGAACGTCAAATTGAGGTTCATTCGGGAGGTTCAACCCGGAAGCGATTCCAGATCTACCGTCTTTGATGCGAAAGAGGAAGTTCCATCCCTTTTCCTGAATGTGAGCAAGATTGTTATAGGCTTCATAGCCTCTGTCAGCAAGCAGGAGCACATTTGGAATTCCGGATCTGTCCACCATGGCGGTCAGGGCACCGCTTTCATCGGACAGGTGTCTTTTTTGAACGAGGGCATCAAGATAAATTTTTTGCTCTAAATCATATAAGGCGTTAATGTGTAACAGACCGTAGGGGTTCTGGTCATTTGCTCCTGAGAAATATGAATCCGGATCAAACGGATTTGCAGCAATCTGCAAATCTGAACCATCAACAGCCAAGAGACGGAGCTTTCCATCCGTTCCGTTTGTACTGACGAGATCGGTAAAGGAATGAAACAATGTTTCAAACGCTTCGGGAAGAATCTTTGACCGTTGCTGAATAAAAGCCGATGAAGTGGGAAGCGATGGGTCAAACCGGAAGAACTCCCGCAGGTCATGATTCAGGGTTCCGCCACGGAAGGAAAGGATTGTGGAAACTGTTTGTATAAATGACAGCTTCCTGCATCGGGAGAAATCCTTATCCGGATTCTCACAGTAAAGCCACTTGCAACTGTTAATTTCTTGAATTGAAGTCTCCAGTGCGGATTTTACGATTTCTGCTTTCATATCCATGTCTCCTTGTAGTTCTATATGCGCGGAACACTTCTTACTACAAGGGACATTTTGCTTTCAGCAGAAAGCAAAAAGGCCGCACGAATTCTTCTCTTTGTCAAGCATTTTTCTGAAATTTTACAGAAAAAAAGCAGCACCACAAAGTTCTTTCTTCGTGGTGCTGTTTCCGTCACCTTATCTTAGTGACATTGCCCAAATGGGTGCTTTTTTCAATGGTAATATGCTGTTTTATTACTGCTCTTCTGCCTGGAATGCGGCGATCTCGGAAAGAACCATGTTATATACTTCGGTGACTCTGGCCATGGCGGGAACGGGATCCTCGGTGGGGTCGCCGTTGCGGACAAGGTCGCAGGCATAGGCGGATACGTTCGCAAGGCTTGTAAGTCCGAGATTAAGGCTTACGCCCTTAAGATTGTGGGTGAAACGGA
>JAZLIL010000186.1:0-17905 GCA_045617405.1 Lachnospiraceae bacterium
TTGCATCATCGTTCTCAAGGAAAGGAATCATGGCAGTCGCAACCGAGAATACCATCTTAGGCGAAACGTCCATAAGATCGATCTTCTTCTTTTCGAACTGGGATGTCTCTTCACGGAAACGTCCGGAAATGTTCTTATTAACAAAGTGCCCTTCTGCATCAAGAGGCTCGTTAGCCTGAGCAACAACGAACTTATCCTCTTCATCTGCTGCAAGATAAACAACGTCATCAGTTACTCTGGGGTTCAAAGGATCGCTCTTGTCAACCTTACGGTAAGGTGCCTCGATGAATCCGTACTCATTAATCCTTGCATAGGAAGCAAGTGAGTTAATCAGACCGATGTTAGGACCTTCGGGAGTCTCGATAGGGCACATTCTGCCGTAGTGTGAATAGTGAACATCTCGAACTTCAAAGGATGCACGGTCACGTGAAAGACCGCCGGGGCCTAATGCTGAAAGACGACGCTTGTGAGTAAGCTCACCAAGGGGGTTGTTCTGATCCATGAACTGTGACAGCTGGGAGCTTCCGAAGAATTCCTTGACAGCTGCCGTTACAGGCTTGATGTTGATCAGAGTCTGAGGGCTTACGGTTGCAATGTCCTGAGTTGTCATACGCTCACGGACAACACGCTCCATACGTGAAAGGCCGATTCGGTACTGGTTCTGAAGAAGCTCGCCGACAGCACGAATACGTCTGTTTCCGAGGTGATCGATGTCGTCGGTGTTGCCGACCTTGTACTCGATGTGCATGTTATAGTTGATGGAAGCAAAAATGTCTTCCATGGTAATGTGCTTCGGGATAAGACCGGGATAATACTGATCAGCTTCATCAGTATTCTTGACTTCGGCCTCCCTGTCTACGTTGATAGAGAGGTTTCGGTCAATGGCTGCCTTGATGTCCTCTTTATCAGTGTTTCTCTCAAGTATATATTTAAGGGTGGGGTAATAAACCTTCTCTGTGATTCCGAGTTCTGCAAGCTCCTCATCCGAAAGGTCAACGTACTTTTTAATATCTACCGCAAGATTGGAAAGAATCCTGACAGTCTTCTCCTCAGCTGCAATTTCAACACTAAAGATACCTGCATCCTGAATCTTCTCGCACAGTTCATCTGTAAGAAGTGTTCCCTTCTCACAGATAATCTCGCCTGTCGACTCATCAACAGCATCAGCGGCAAGAGTACATCCTGCAATTCTGCGCTTTAATGCGAGCTTCTTGTTGAACTTGTAACGTCCGACCTTGGCAAGATCATACCTCTTGGGATCAAAGAACATGTTACGAAGAAGCGACTCGGCACTGTCTACAGAAACAGGCTCGCCGGGACGAAGCTTCTTGTAGAGCTCCTTAAGACCTGCCTCGTAGCTGTCATCTTCTGAAGGATCCTTTGCGAGTGAGGCAAGAATCTTAGGCTCTTCGCCGAACATATCCTTAATCTGCTGTGATGTTCCGATGCCGAGAGCGCGGATGAACACAGTAATCGGAACCTTACGGTTTCTGTCGACACGAACGTAGAAAACGTCGTTTGAATCGGTCTCGTACTCAAGCCATGCGCCTCTGTTCGGAATTACAGTGCAGGCATAGAGCTTCTTACCCAATTTATCATGATCCTCAGCGTAATAGATGCCGGGGGAACGAACCAGCTGACTGACAATTACACGTTCTGCACCGTTGATTACGAAGGTACCGGTTTCCGTCATGACGGGGAAATCACCCAAAAAGATCTCCTGATCCTTAATAACTTCCTCATCTTCTCTGTTGCGGAGTCTTACCTTGACCTTCAAAGGCGCTGCATAAGTGGCATCTCTTTCCTTGCACTCCTCAACCGAGTACTTGATGTCATCGGTACAAAGCTGGAAGCCGATGAACTCAAGGCTCAGTTTCTCACTGTAGTCAGTGATCGGAGAAATGTCGCGGAACACCTCTGTAAGTCCGTCTGTAAGGAACCAGTTGTAGGAATCCTTCTGGACCTCAATGAGGTTGGGCATCTCGAGAACTTCTTTCTGTCTTGAATAGCTCATTCTCACGCCCTTGCCAACCTTGACCGGTCGAATTCTGTTCTTTTCCATTGACGTTATCACCCCTTGATTTTATTCAGTTACCATCCGATATAATTGTGAAAAAGAGAAAAGATATGTGTTGAAAATCCACCATTTTTGATGTTTTAACGCACAAAAGCGACAGAACCTAAGACTTTTCTGAAAAAAGTCTTGTTCTGCGGTTTTTGATGAAAAACTCAAAAATAATCCTTTTCTTTTTTTGCACCCTATGTTATAATAGAAACAAATAGGCATATCAAGTGATAAATGTGCATCTTTTATCGTATCACATTCGAATCGCTATGTCAATATGCTTTATATCAAAACAAAATTAAAAACTCTATCCGGTGAGAGCACACTTTCCTACAGGATAGAGTTTATTTTTTGTCTCGATTCTTTTATCTGTTATCTTAATTCTCGTCTATTGAATTTACGATCTCCGGGCGGATCTCCTCCGTACCCTCATCGATCATTCTGGCAGCTTCATCTGCAGGAAGTGTCCCGACATTCTTTAATTTGCTCGTGATCTTCCTTGTCCTGACACCGACAAGATTGTCAAGATCGGTCCCTGCCTGCTGGAGACGCTTCTGTACACTCTCAATGCATTTTTCGAAATTCTCAAATTCCGTCTTGACCGCTGAAAGGATGTTCCAGACTTCACTTGAACGTTTCTGGATGGCAAGCGTCTTAAAGCCCATGCGAAGGGAATTGAGAAGTGCAGCGAAGGTCGAAGGTCCTGAGATGTTTACCTTGCAGCTTGACTGAAGCTCCTCGATCATGCCAAGACGAACCGCCTCGGAATAGAGACCTTCAAAAGGAAGGAACATGATCCCGAAATCAGTTGTCATGGGAGGATTGATGTACTTATCCCTGATGTCCTTTGCCTCCTGGCGAAGCATCATCTTGAGCTGAGTCTGGGCTGCCTGGATCTGCTCCGGATCACCGGAATCGTAGGCATCGACAAGATGCGTGTAGGTGTCGGCAGGGAACTTTGAATCAACAGGCAGAAGGACATTGCTGTCATCTCCCGGAAGCACAATGGCGTACTCGACACGTGCCTGGGAATTCCTTCGGCACTGTGCATTCTTAATGTACTGATCGGGAGTAAGGATCTCCTCAAGGATTGCCCCAAGCTGATACTCTCCGAGCGTTCCTCTTGCCTTTACATTTGTGAGAACCTTCTTCAGGTCACCGACATTCCCGGCAAGCTGCTTCATCTCGCCAAGTCCCTGATATACCTCGTTGAGTCTGTTATTGACAAGCTCGAAGCTCTTTGTGATCCTGTCATTGAGCGTAGTCTGAAGCTTTTCATCAACAGTCTCACGCATCTTCTCAAGCTGCTCGGTGTTGCTTTGCTGCATTCTCTCCATCTGATGTGAAGTGGTCTCGCGAATGCCCGTCAGCTGTTCATTGAGCGTGCCCTGAATGCGGTTAAGCTGTTCAACGGTGCTGTTTTGCATGCGACCGAGCTGTTCGTTGGTCGTCTGCTGCATCTGGCCAAGCTGTTCATTGGTGTGAAGATTCATGGCCTTGATCGCTTCGCTCATGTCACGGAGCCGTTCACTCTGGGCAGTGTTAACGTTCTCCTGGCCCTTTGCAAGCGTCTCGGTCATTGTGCGGAGGTTTTCCCGGTTCGTGTCCGCCATCTCTGTACGCAGGTGGGAGAGGATCTCATCCTTCGCCTTCGCCGGTGAATCCTGACTCATTGCAGCACTCATCACCGCAAGCTTCTGTGCAAGCTCAGCGATGCTCTTCTCAAGATCCTCGATGTCGTCGTCAGTTTCCTTATGTGCCGAGCTGATCACCGAAACGCGGACAAGAACTACTATTAAAATAATGATCACTGCGGCCATAAGGCCAAACATGATAATAAATTCTGTCGACATGGACTGCTCCTTTATCTTATTTTAGTACCAGATGCCAAAATCTACTATTCAGGGAATTGAAGTCCAAGCTTAAGAATTCTATCCTTCAGTTGGTCCATAGTAATTCCAAGGCGTATGGCTCCTTTTTCGGGCGACAGATCACCATCAGATACCAAGGAACAGATTTCTTCAGATTTTGCTTCGGCAATAATTGTTGGTTTCGCTTCGGCAATGATCGCCGGTTTCGCTTCGGCAATGATCGTTGGTTTCGCTTCGGCAATAAGCAGTGGTAATTCATATTCTATCTTTTCTTTCAGTTCTTCTTTTATTCTGTCTGCGATATACTCTTCAATCGACATGTAGAAACCTCGATACTTTCTGTCGTGCTTGACTTTAATGATCCTGTTTTCGATTGCTTCAACAAAATCATCATTTACCTTCTCTTTTAGGTTATCGCAATGCCTTACAAATTTCAAGAAATTTGTAAGTTCAACAGGTTCTTCATCGTCATTAGTCCCTCTTGTACTCAAAATGATCGTGTTCTGGCGATCATCGTAGAAATACCCGGGGCTCTCACGAATTTTCTTTTCGACAGTGTACCTGTACTTTCCTTGTTTGAACGGATCATAATCACAGATGAAGATGACATAAGTTCTTGTCAGCTTCTCATATTCCGCACCTGTTTCAAGAAGATTCATGTCCATCTCACTGTGATAATACCTTGAGCGAAGCTCAACCGCTGTCGCTGCAATCTGCATCTCGATATCGTACTTTGTGTTATTCTCATCTGAGGCATAAACATCAAACCTTGCCCCATGATACTCGGGATTGTAAACAAAATTCTTCTCGGGATCCACCTCAATACGGGATACCTTAATACCGGTTGTCCGTTCAATAACACCTGCGCTGATCTCTTTATCGAGCATAGCTGCCGCAGATATGAGTACGGTGACAGGACACCATCGCCGCAGACTGTTGAAGTTATTGCCCAGAAATTCAACACTTCGGTTGATTATCTTGTTGGCCTTACAGATGATTCAAAGCCAAAGCAGTATGTCGTTGACAGGGAAAAGAGTCCTGAACTGTTTGAACTTATCGAAATCTGCCAGAAGAAAGATAATTCCGAACAGATAAAAAGACTGATCGAGTACTATAGAATGCTTACTGATCAAGGGGGGGGAACTGCAATGACGTTATTTAAATTTTGGGGTGACGGCTCGGATGCAGCCAAAGCACTTGTTGATTCGATCAACGTAAGAAGCACGGAGAATTTCAACTGGGTCTACAAGTGGTGGGGCGTTATTCCCGTATTCATCACGACGTATGTTCCATTCTTCCTCGCAAGCAACTATGTTCCCGACATGGAACCCAAAAAGAGAAAACGCTTCGTACTTGGCCTGTGGGGACTTGTTGCGATACTGCTCGTTGTGCTCATCCCTCTCGGAATAATCTAATAACTCACCACGGTGACGGTTCTCTGGTTAGCGACTCGCCACGGGGCGAGTTCGCGGCGAGTTAGTCGAGATCGAACATTGCCCTGCGGACGAAGATCAGCGGCAGGCCGCCTTCTACCGTGACGGGCTCGCCGTCGGCGTCGAGATAGGTCATACGGCAGACGACGTAAATCGAGATCTCATCCTTATCGGAGAGTTCATCAATCGGAACATCGATAAAGTAGTCGATGTCAAGCTCAGGTATACCGCCGTGTGCTCCTACCGTATCATCGGGATCGGCAGAGTTCACGGGTTCTTCATAATCCTCAGGATTCTGATAGTGCGTCTTCAGGGTGTTCGGCGTCGTGGTCACGCAGGGATCGGTAACCTGAACGTAGCCCTTTTCCGGATCTGCGGAATCAACAAGGATCGGTTCTACCTTGTTCTTTTCACCTGTCTGCGTAAGCGTTGACTGTGCGTACTCAAGCTCCATACTCTCAATCTCGATGAAGCTCTTGTTGTTAAGCGTAAATTCAAACCTCTTGTAGTAATGAGGCGTTCCGCTCTCATCCGCCTGTACGGTGATTCCGTCACCGATCGGCACTGTAGGATTACTTGTGTCGTAGTCAATGTGGAGATAGCGGTTTCCACTGAGGTCGGATGATATCTCGTCGTTAATCGGCACTGTCTCGGGTACCGTCGAAGAAATTGAGAAGGAAGCTACAATCGTGTTAATGAAGAGCTTAATCTCAATCGGCGACTCAGCTGCATCGTGACCGCATCCCGAATAGATTACATTATTCTTTCCGTAGATGTAGTAGTTGTTCATTGCGTCGCCGGGTGTAGCACTAAGGTAGGGATTTGACTGTCCGTTTACAGCCGAGAGCGCATACCAGACTACAACCTCGGGATCTTCGGGATTGATCTGGAAATACTGTGAATGTGTCTTTGCTATCTCGATGTCTTCGTCTATTATATAGGGATAGGACATTACACGGCCTTTATTAATCTGATGTGCATGGGTTGTACGCGTGTCATTTGTGCCGCCGTCAACGTTAGCCGAGAAAATAAAGTTCGTGATTCCCTGAGAGAGAAGCATCTGCGCGGGTGCATTCTGCTCCTGATAGGTTACCCTGTATCTGCGGTTTGCATCCCCGGTGTTTGTTGTATAATACGTTCTGTTTCCCGACGGTCTGTTAGCAGTAGCCAGATTTGCAAGAGCAATCGTCTGCGTTGTTCCGGTCTTCCAGGGCATATCCTTATCTGCGTAGTACTCATCCGAATACTCCGTAAGCACGGCCGTTCCTCCGGACTTAGTTACTCCGAATCTGTCAAGACCAAGCTTGTCACGGTAACGCTTATTCATGTTAACACCCCAGTAAGCATCGGTATCCGAGCTGACATCCACTTCTCTTGTATCAGAATAAGAAGTGTTTCTTACAGAGGTCGTGTCGTGCGTGTACATGAAGGCCTTACCGGACTTAATGTAGTTTTCGATGGCATCAAGCGACTGCTTGCTTACCGTGCCCGGCTTTGTTGTGTAGGTTGCCGTTGCCACACCCGGTGCTCCGCTAAAGTGCGGAAGTGCCATCTGCGTGTTGGCTCTAACTGTTCTTGCATCTCCATATACACCTACAAAGTCATGGAAACAGTCGGCAAATCCCAGAATAACCATGTTGTACTGACTCATGAACGTATTTGCTGCAAGGTTTGTCTGGTTGCCGTCCTTGTCAAAGGAGATGAAGTTTCTTGTCGGCTCCTGATGCTCAATACCGTTTTCATCCTCATATACATAGGTGTCGTAGTGATTCTGCTTTGCTGCATCACTTGTGTAGTAATCAAGTCCCGGAATAACCTGATTGTTGACGTAGACAGTCTCTACGGGGATTCTGTCGATTCTGATATCAAACGCAACAAGGTTTTTACTGAAATTCCAGTAATTTGCCATCGCTTCGGCCATGTGGTCCGTTATCTGGTCACTTCGGCCGTTATAGTACTGAAGTATTCTGTTCTCATCACGTGTTGCAAGGAAATTGGCACCCGTCAGTGTCTCCTGCTTAAGCTGATCACGTGTCATATTCTGTATTGCCGCATCTGTCCAGGAGACATTTCTCTTGTTCGCAATGGCTTTCCTTACGTCATCCTCTGTAGGCATATAAACATTGTTCTTCTGCCAGTCGTTTGTCGTAATTCCGGCCTGACTGTCCTCAATTACCGATGCAATCTGCAAAATCTTGATGACAGTCTTCTCCTCTTCCTCACGTCGCCTCAGGACAGACATTGCACTGACGGAATCTGTGACCTCCTTGTTATCCATAGATACAATCATCAGCTTCCAGGGAAGAATCATCTCAAACTCATCGAGATTCTTTACAAGCTTATATCGGTGACCCTTCTTCAGACGCTTGTTCGTAGCTGCCTTTCCATCGGTCAGATCAAAGATTTCCGTTCCTGTTATTTTCTCAAGAGAAGCGTTGAACTGACCGTCACCGTTCAGGTCGATTACAAGCCTTGCCTCGTAATTGACGCTCTTGCTTGCACTGTAGCCGTCATTGATCTCAAACTCAAATTCGAGATTTCTCGGACTGTCATCCGTCGGATCGATGTAGACATACTCGGGCTTCAAAGCTCCGTCAACACCGTTTACGTAGAAATCTGCCGCATGCTTTCCCGGATACCTCTTTTCGAGAGTAGCGAGAGTAATCGCTGTTTCATCAGCATACTCCGTAGGTTTACTGTAAACAATCAGATTTACCCAGGTCTGGTTCATTGCCTTTGAAAGACCTGAAACGTACATTCCGGATCCCGGCATGGTATAATAGCTGTAGGTCTTCTTCTCGGAATCAGTCAGAAGAGTTTTTCCGAGAAGATAGTAATTGGATGCTGTGTCAACCCTGCCGGCGTTAACAGCACTGCCTGCCGGATTGAAGAAGTCATTTGCAAACACAATGGGTTTCCCGGTCTTTGCAAACTCCAGAAGCTCGTTGACCTTCCTCTTTGATGTATCGTTTCCCGAGGCAGCAAAGGTCTCTATCGTGTCAACCATCTCTGTCTGATTGTTGACAGGCGTCCTGTCTCCCCAGCTGTTGTCATCGTACCAGTTACCGTACCAGTTTGACTGTGTTTGGAATGTCTTATTAAGTCTGTAGGCAGATCCGCCGTTCGTCAGCGTACCGCAGTACGCCGAAATATCCTTGTTGTCGGGAATTCTCCGGTCGCCGTTTGATACAATGTCGCCTAGGTGCGAATAGGCGAGCTGCGTATTCGAAGGCACGTAGTAGTAGGGAATCGAGCCTGCGGCCTTTGTCCCTATGTAAATCATGTCATAGGTATCGGCCAGTCCGTCCACGCAGAACGTAAACGTAAGCGACGGCTGATTGACGACAGTAATGTCGTCCTTTGTACCCTTCCAGTTCGGAACACTTGTCTTAATCAGATTATAGAAGAAATCATCATCTTCAAAATAGGTGGTTGTCTTAGGTGTTGTATCTCCTGTATAGAGCGGATGCTTCGGGCCGTTTGCCTCTCCTGTAGGCTGAACCTGAAGAATGGTAAGCGGTCTGTTCATATCGTCGTAGTTCTCATCCTCCTGCTTCTTTAAGTGAAGCAGATAGTACATTACCTCGGCGGATGTCATCTTCTGACCTGAAGCTATGGGCTTTCCGATCTGACGGTAGTACTCAAATGCACTTTCGCCATCCTCTGCCGCTACTCTTCCGACAGTGTTGTATCCTGTCGTATAGAGATTGTTCGCATTGTAAATGTAGCCGTAGAATCTCTGGGTCGGCTGAGGCGCACCCGATACAGCTCTTACCGCAGGATTGAGGTATACGTTTCTTAACATCAGCTGTTCTGCCGCTGTTGAACCCGTGTAATCCGTTCTGTTATCAAAAATACCGTCGGGAAGAAGAGTGTACATGGTCCAGTAAACGTGATTGCCGTTTACCTGCTTCATCGCATCACTTGCATTCCCCGAAAGTCTGAACATACGGCACGCATAGGCAAGCTGCTTGTTGTAGGCTCCGACCCTGTAGGACTCAGTATAGCTGCTTCCGTTATCCGCACAGGCAGCAAGAGCCCATCCGGTACTTCCTGTTCTGACACCGAAATACTCCTCTGACTGGAAGAGTTCGGTATGCATGCTCTTTACGTCTCTCGGAGTTTTTCCGTCTCCTCCGTTCTCTTCAAAATAAATGATGTCATCTTCAATCCAGTCTTTATAGGTATCGTTCCAGGCATCCATTTCATCGTCCGACATGAGAACGCTCTTAGGCATCTGCTCAAGCATGAGATAGAGCTTATATGCATTGAGCGAGTTGCCTCTTGCGCTGAGAAGATTGTTCTGGTTTGTATTAGTCAGGAAATCCCCGTTTGCGAGCATCTTGTTGGTGTAATATGTGAACTGGGGGGCATTTGATGCCCATCTGTCTCCGTTTTTGTTAAACGGAATTCGCTGGCCGAAGGCAAGCAGCATTGTTCCGTGCTGATCCTCGTTCAGGGCACTGCTGTAAATATCGTAATCAAAGATGATGGGACAGTTCTCGACATCATCGTTAACACGATTGTAGATGGCAAGTGCAACATCAAAGCTGATGTCGTACTTCCAGAGCTTTGCGCTTTCGTCGGTCTTCGACTCAAGCGTTATCGTCGGATTGGTCTGGGCTATGCCCGTTACATTGAGATGCGAAGTCTGGCCGCGGAAATTGCTGAGGAAGGAACCCGTGGGCGATGAGGTTCTATTGGCTCCGTAATACTGGTAGTACTTGAGAAGTACGGGGTCGATGTGTTCGCTCATTACGATAAGATTTGCATACTGAATAAGCTCCTTGTAGTAGAGCTCTGTTTTTGCGCTGTTCATCCTGTTGAGCACTTCGGGTGTTACGGTGATAACCCTTATGTTGAACTTTTCAATCTTCGCCTCGACATTTCCCTTGAGTTTAGGATCTGTTGAGGGAAGGGTGAGCTTATTACCGCGTTTTACCTTAACGGGATCCGAAAGAGTTCCCTCGTCAACGCCGGAAGCCTCACAGCCTGCGGGTCTGTTTGCATTGAAGGTTATCGTGTACTCAAGACCCTCATCCACAGGAATGTCAGGGATACTGTACGAAGAGTTCGACTCCCAGACTGCATGAAGCGTCACATCAGAGTTGATCTTCGGACTCTTTCCGGAAGCGAAATAGTTTGTCGGGCCGTCTGCAGCAACGGCCCAATGCTTGAATTTATATCCGTCACGCTGCGGAACGGCAGAGGGAGCCTTGACGGTTGTACCCGCAAGAACACCTGTGACCTCTAGCGGCATGTTACAGACAGTATCCGTTGTCGCTGCATCATAAGTAATGGTGTAGTAGGTGTCTACATCATTCATCCATTTTGCGTAGAGTGTGAAGTTTCCCGTTACCTTTGTGTCGGGGTTGTATCTTCCGTATCCGGAAGCATCGGTATACCATCCTGCAAAGGTGTAGGTTTCAACGTCGCGGCCCTTCTGAACATCGTTATCCTTGTAGACAAGTCCGACGCTGTCCTTTAAAAAGCTGTTGAGATGTGTTATCGGCTTTGGTGCCTCGACCTTGTAGTAGTAAGGTACTACCTCGGAATACTTCGGCTGTGATGCAGAACCCGGATCATGGTAATCCAGGCCGAGTGCTGCATAGGCAGTAGTATCCTCGGCGTAGATTGAAACAGGAACAAAGCCGTACTCGATGTAGTCCGTACCTGCCGTCCCCGACGGCTTTGTCTTCGAATAGGTGTACTCTGTCCTCGAGTTTCCCGAGTTGCCGCCTGTGTTGCCGCTTCCGCCTACACCTGACGCACCGTTATCTGAGGAGCTGTAATTACCGTTTCCCTGTCCGACGGAAACCCATTCCTCAACCTTCGGAACGTAGTAGAGATAAGGGTAGTTTGCCGCATTAACCGCATAATGATCGCCATCACTGTAGTATGTGCTGCTTCCCTCGGGATACAGCCTGTTGCTTCCGTAGTTGTCATCGGGGGAATACCACTGCTCGGTGTTTATTTCGGAATTCGTAACCTGTGATAAGGTCGAACCCGCAAAATTGTAGTTCGCTTCTGCTTCAAGAACATAGTGACCGTCAGCAGCGGGAACAAATATCGCAATATATCTGTCAGAATTGAAAACACCGCCTGCGTTGAACTGCAGATAGTATTTTGCATTCTGACCGGTTCCCAGAACCTTTCCTTCATAATATCCTGCAAGGAAGGACGGTGTATAATTATATGTGCTATACCACTGGTAGGCCTGTCTTAGCGTTCTTGTTGCTCTTCTTGACGTTCCCGATGCTACCGTGTATCCGCCGTATCTCGAGTTCATTCCCGAGAGAATGACAGGCTTGTAGTGAACGTGTCCCCTGTAATTCCCGTCGGTCTGATTATCTATCCAGACAAATTTTAAACGGACAGCATTATTCGGAATCGTTGTGTTTCTCCACTTCGTATAGGCATCCGCAACACTCGTGGGTGAGGTATCAGTGTAAGCAACCACGGGATAGTAAACTGTTGCATTATGTATCGTATCACCGTTCCAATCTGCCCAGGGATTTGAAGGTGATCCTCCCGAGGTATTTGAATAGGTCGCAAGAGGAATCTCCTTTGCGGTCTCGTACCACTTTACGCTTCCTGCCGCTTCGTAGGCCGTCTGCTGACCTTCCGTCATTTCTGAAAGCTTGACAAGATAGCCGTACTGAGCCTTCGTCCCCTCCTGCTGCCACTCAGATGAAGTACGCATGTCAACACTCTTCTCGCTGTTAAAGAAATAATCACGTGCCAATGCATCCTCCGGACTTCCAAAGCTGGCAGGAAACAGTTCCCGGTCTGTCTTTCCGGGAATTGCCGCTCTGATCGTATCAAAGCTTACAGGCTCGCAGCCGTCAACAAGGTATCCGAATGAGGCCATGCCCTGATAGGGCACAATCTCAAGAACTGTGAAGGGATTTTCGGCCGAACCGACCGGCTTTGTGACATCGGTCGGCGTATAGTTTGCGGGAGTATATGTTCCCGTTCCCGTAAACGCAATGTGCTCCTTCACACCCGGTTCGTCTGCGCGTGCCTCGATGTCTGCCTTTCCCTTAATCTTCCCGGCTCCGAAAATGTAGGCCGTGGGAACGAGAATCGCAAGTGCAAGTATTAAGATAATAATCTTCTGATAAGTTTTCATGCTTTCCACCAAAATTAACTCTAAACTATCTGTTCCTGCGCAAAATGTTCTGTTCCATCGAAAGCGTTTCTCCGCCAAAATTCAGATTCAGTCTGATATTGTAGAACATTCCCGGTTTGTTTGATGCATTGAGATCTGAGAAAATAATCTGATCCACATAGGTTGCAAACAGGCAGTCATCATTTCCGATCATATCAAGTGCTGCCACGGTTTCCTGAAGATCGAAGTTTCCCTCGGCGTCAGATTTTTCCTCAGCCGATCCCTTCTTTACCTTCTTATACCTGACAACTCTGTTTTGAAGCAAGCTGTCTCTGTTCTGAAGGCTATCCTCGTTATAGGCGTTTTCAAGAAGCAGGATGTAGTAGTAAGTCTGATTATCCATGTGCTGCTTTGCCTCATGGGCGTCATCATTGTACCCCTCCGCCTTGTATTCCGACAATTCGGCCTCATCACCGGCAAGAACAAAGGTCCTGTAGTATTTCCCGGACCCTGCATCAAGATAGGCAGCCTCTGTCAGACTGTCCGCCGACTTGGTAATCTTCTCAAGACGCGCAAGAATCGCCTGTCCTTCTATTTGCAATTTTGCCGCGGCACCTCGCACTCTGTATTGATTTACACTGATTGCCACCAGACCTGTCAGTGCCACCATTACTATTGACACAACAAGTATCGCAACGACCAGTTCCATCAGGGATGTACCCCGATTATCCTTAGCAAGTCGTTTCAAAGTTCTCTCCATTATTCGAAATATGATCTTCCCGTTTCTTTAACAATATGCAGCCTTGTTGTCGTGTTTCCGACGATTTGGATGATAAAGCTTCCGCCGCCCGCAGAATACTCCGCCGGTGTCGGGACTTCATCGCCATATATGCTCGCAAGACTTCCGTCGCGCTTGTTGTAGCGCACATCAAAATAATTGCCGTCCGCAAGCGAAATGTCCTTCAACGGCGTTTCCGATGCATCAAGGAGCGATATCTTAACCTGCGTTGTTCCAAGCTTTGTCTCCCGGAGAAGTGTCGGATCGGGTGAAGATGCTGCCTTTGCATAAAGCCTGCCGTAAAACACTCCTCCATCGAGAATGAAGCGCAAATAACAGTCCTCTTCGGCTCTGTTCATAGCCTGAAGTCTTGCATGATCGAGCGTGGAATCAATCGTTCTTCCGCATGCGCTTGAATCAAGAGCTCGCGCCTTAAGCACTCCGGCAAGCGACGCCGCTCCGACAACAGCGATAATAAGAACAATTACCACTACCTCGAGAAGCGACACGCCTCTGTTGTCTTCTCCGAGTATTTCTATTAACTCTTCCCGATTCTTTTTGCTACACGCTTTTCCCATCAATACTTGCTCCAGTTCTTTGTTGTCAATGATACACCATATCTTCCGACCCTGTTCGAGCCGACTCCGACCGATCCGCCGCCTGCTCCGAGTCCGCCGTCATCGGAATCAAGTCTGAAGTAGTCGAGATTCTTCTTAAGTATCTCGGCAATGTCAACACTTGAACCCTTCATAACCGCAATGTTGTTCCCGACTATTGTCACATCTCCTCTTGCGAAAATACTTCCGGTAAAATCAGCTGTAACGGTTACGTTCCCGGAGCTGATAATAATTCCCTTGTTGTAGGGTGACGAAGGTGTATGCTCGTAATCATGATTAACTGCGATAAACCCGTATCCGTCGACTCCGGCATCCTTAATTACGGGATCCGATGCCACCTTTCCATAATTCACATAGCGGTCTGTCGTAAAGTTTTCGTTTGCCGCAAACGGATCGTAGTCCTCTTCGTCTGTCTTAAGCTCATAGGTACTGTCAAGTGTCAGATAGAGTTTTTTATATGTTTCGGAATACTCTGCCTCACGTGTTTTAAAATCCTCCACTGTCGCGGAATCCATCTGACCATCCTTGAAACGCTGCTCCTTCGGTTCCAAAGGATCGTAAATATTCTCTTCATAATCAAGAACATCACCGTAGCTCGTAACACCGGCCTCATTGAGCCAGATATTTCCGACGCCCTGTTCGTAGTAGATGTTCATCTCATCGGCGTGTCCCTCGCGGTACTGTTTGAAATACTTCTGCGCGTACTCGGCCTTCTCCTCCGCGGTATCGCCCTTAAAGTTCAGATAGAGGTAAACCCTCGTCGAATCATCTCCCGTTCCCGAGTACTTTACAAATGCGGGAATAACGGGAACGCTCTCGTTGACAAAGGTCTTAAGAGTCGTTGTAAGGTTGATGTAAGTGTCGGACTTCTTCCCTGTTTCTACCGGTGTAGTAAGTTTTGTGTACTCCGCAACGGTCATGGGATTGTGTCCGATACCAATAATGTCATCACCTGAGATCAGATAGGCCTTCTGGCTTGACTTATAGGCAAGCGACTCACCCTGCATGACCGAAACAGTGTTATTTCCGTCAGCTCCGCCGCCTCCGTAATTTCTCGGCGTGATAAATGCTCTGCCGGCAAGCCAGAGACTTGAAACACTTCGAAGGTCAACCTCCGAATTGCTGCCGTTAATGATGATAGCGCTTGAGTCCCGGTGTGCTTCGGGGTTCTTTACTTCTGCCGACCCGTCCTTCTTATAATCGATTGTGTCTCCTATGGAATAACCGTAATAGTTTCCGACCACGGACAGTCTTCCGCTCTTTGCATTGACGGTCAGATCATCTTTAACAAAACAGTTTGCGGAGGCCGTGAAATTAAGCGCATCACTTGCCAAAGCGGAGCTGTCTCCCGAAAGCCGGATGCCGTTAAGCCACACTGACGAATAACTTGAGCTGTCACCGTTGATTGCAATTCGTCCCGTGTCCTTAGTCTCAATCTCATACCTGCTCACAAGAAGATTCGATCTGATCTTAAGCCTTCCGTTGTCACAGAAAAAGCCGGGTCTTATGTATGTCTTTGTACCGGCATCATATCCTCCGCCGTATACATTTCCTATTATGCTCGCTTCACTTCCTGCTGAACCGTACTTTATCTGACTGTCGCAGATGATTGCAAAATCCTGAAGAGCCCCGGTTGACACGGTAATACCCGGAATCTGGACACCCGGTGTATAGGAGGTCTTGAAATCGGGATACTTGAGTTCAATTTCAATATCCGTTACGATTGTTGAATCGTAGCCGCGTTCATCTGTGTAGGAAAGCGCAACACCCCTCAGCACGACTCGTCCGTTTGCCTTGTCTTCAGCCGACTGAGAAAGAACGGGAACCGCCTTCCAGGCTACTTTGTCACTCGAAAAGCAGAGCTTCGTCGCATCATCGTCTCCGTTGTAGAAATTGTCAACAAAATTACTTTTTATAATCGCGTAGAGCTTATCGGAAACCTCCTCGTAGAAAGCTTCCTTTCTCTCTTCCTCATTCTTTGAAGTATATGTGTCAAGAAGCTCCTTATAAGGATTCTCAAGGCTGCTCCACGCAAGCTCCTCAAGCCCTGTCAGAAGCTCTGCCATGGCTGTTTCCACAGAATAGAAATCCTCCTGTGAAATCGTTGTTGCCCTTCTTGACGAAGCGTTATTTACAGACATGGTAAGCAGGGTAGTAAGCATCAGCGTCACCACAAGCACTGCTGCCACTACCATGACAAGAATTGATCCCTTATTGTCAAGTCTCATTTTCTTCATAGGCGTTCTCCCTGCCCGTTATCTCGTAATTACAGAATCCATCGTTGAAAGGCGTTTTCTGTTCATATCATCCGCATCGGTAAAATCAACACCGTGTTCGTAGACATCAACCGTAACCCTGTAGATTCTGTTGATATTCTCTGTCGAATGAAAAATCTCGGTCTCTATAAGATCGTAGCTGTTTGACATGTTTGTCTGCGAAAAGAAATGCAGGTTTGTAAACCCGTACGTTTCCCGCATAAAAGGAGTAATTGTTGCATTCGCAAATGAACAGCCGTTGATCACAAACTCGGCCTTACCCTTTTCCACACCGCTTACCATATCCTGCTGGACCACATAGACGCCGACATCCTTCGCCGAATACTTTGCACGAAATGCATCGGTCACGTGCATGCTGATGACGTCATCGTAATCGCTTAACGGTCTCTTAAAAAAGCTGTAGAACAGGTAAATCCTTTCGAACCCGTCACCGCCTATTTCTCTCGAAAGAAGTGAATATGAGGGATCATCCCCCTCTATATACGGTTCAAGGAAGCCGTGAACGCTGTAGCGGAGAATGGCGCTAATCCTGACATCGCCCTCCGATTCTCCCGTGTCAACCGTAATCTCAATAGTTCTCTGAACATAGGGTGCAATCCCTTCCTCGTTCAGCGAGACAAGGAACTCCTTGTACTCATGTTCGTAGGCGTACTCATCGCACGCATAGTCGTAGCGGCTTTTGAAAATAGCGAGTGCATTGTTATCGCACATCCCGTACTCGTATCCGTTCTCAGCTATCAATACGCAGTTATTTGAATCCATGTTGTAGATGTCCGGAATCATAAAATTGTTGAACTGCGGCGTAGGCGAGGGCACAGGTGCTCCGGGCAGCGGTGTGGGGGAAAGAGGGTCGGGCGTCGGAGAAACGGGATTATAAAAATCTCCCGTCGCATCATAGGTCACCTTCAGATCGTACGTGTCGGGTCCAATCCTGAACCCTGCAACATTGTAGATACACTTGTCACTTCTCTGCTCCTCCGGGAGTGTAACTCCGGAATCATCTTTTGTCACATATCCGCCCGAAATTGTAATCCCGGTAGCATCGGCGCCGCCAGCCTCAACGGCGTTTCTTAATGCACTTGAAAAAGCCCCGATGTCGTAGCCCTTTGCCGTTTCCATAACGGACTGTGCTGCCAACGAGGCATTCTGATTCTTAGCTGTTCTTCTGTTTGAGCTTGCTGAGGTATAAAACGTTCTGATAAGAGGTACAGCTACTATTGTCAGGATAAGCATGCTGACAATTACCTCAATAAGCGTAAAACCTCTATTTTTCTCAGCCTTCATTTCTTCCTCCGACACGATATCCGCGTACGTCAAAAGCACCTGAGGCCAAAAACTCTACTCCCTGACCGCCTATTCGGCTTTTTGCTTTTTGCCCTTCTTGCCGGACTTGCCCTCTTCAACTACGTTTGGCTTCTGATCAACCGGCAGCTCGACTGTTCCGAAGACATTGTCGCGGCCAATCTCGATGCCCTGAATATCAGGGTAGGCTTCAGGAGCGTCACCGCACTTGAAGGAATATACATCAACCTTCATATCACCGGAAAGACCGCCCGTGGACATATCGTAATTCATGGAGATGTCAGTGATGTTGGCCCTCTCGGGATAGGCGTTGACATACTCGACAAAGCGCTTCAGGTCCCCGTAGGTACTCTGATAGGAGAGCGTAAAGCTTGTCTTGTACAAAAACAGTCCCGTACCGTACTCGCTGATGTAATCATCGACAGCGCCAACCATGATACTCTCGGTGATCG
>JAZLIL010000187.1:0-7057 GCA_045617405.1 Lachnospiraceae bacterium
TGCTTCTTCATATGAGCCTTTATACCTGAAAGATCCTTGAAAAACCATACATGGCGAAGCTGGTTAAGCTTGTCATGGCTGATAATCTCAACTGACATTGCTTTTTTAATCTCTGCAAGATTATTTTCCGATGATGCAAGAACCGCAACACCGCCTCCGGGGAAGCTTATCTTGGATGTTGAAGCGAACTCGATTACGAGATCGGGATTTCCCGCCTTCGCACATTCGGAGAGGATTTCAAGAAGTGTATCACTTCTGTCTTCATATGCATCGTGAACACAGTAAGCGTTATCCCAGTAGATTCTGAAATCGGGGGCCGCCGGCTTAAGTGCCGCAAAACGCCTTACTGTATCGTCAGAGAAGGTATATCCCGTAGGATTCTGGTACTTCGGTATGCACCAGATTCCCTTAATTGCCTCATCTTTTGAAACAAGCTCCTCTACCATGTCCATGTCCGGACCGTCGCAGGTCATGGGTACGCTGATCATCTCGATGCCAAAGTACTCGGTGATTCTGAAATGCCTGTCATAACCGGGAACGGGACAGAGCCACTTTACCTTGTCAAGTCTGCACCACGGGGTCGACCCGTTAACGCCGTGTGTGTAGGACCTTGAAATACAATCAAACATGATTGACAGACTTGAATTACCGTATACAAGAACATTCCCGGGTTTTACGCAAAGCATCTCGGCAAAAAGCTTCCTTGCCTCCGGGATACCCTCAACAATACCGTAATTTCTGTAATCACCCGCTTCACCGACACATGCTGTGTCACCTTTCAGGACATCAAGAATCGGCATACTGATGTCAACCTGCGCAAATGAGGGCTTTCCTCTCGACATGTCAAGCTTCAGACCAAGGCCGCACAGTTCATTATACTCCTTTTCAAGCTCACATTTAAGTGCTTTCAGCTCTTCTTTGCTCATTTCCTCGTACTTCATTACAATTCCTCCTGTCAGAAAACAAATATATTCAAATCAACATAGAAGTTTATCTTCATTTGTTATATACTGTTCTTATATTGAAAACTTTTTCAAATGAGGTTGTTACAATGCTAAAACAAAACACGGATTTTTCACAGGGCAGCGTCTCAGGAAACATCATCAGTCTTGCAATTCCCATGACGCTTGCACAGCTTGTGAATGTCCTTTACAACATAGTTGACAGAGTCTACATCGGACACATTCCCGAGGCTTCAAGCCTTGCTCTCACAGGAATCGGACTGTGCTTTCCGATTACCACGCTGATTCAGGGCTTTTCTGCTCTCTTCGGTCAGGGCGGCGCTCCTCTTTTCAACATGGCCCGAGGCGCCGGTGATTACAAACGCGCCGGGAAAATAATGGGCAACGTCTTTTCCATGATTGTAAGCTGCGGCCTGATTCTCACACTAATCTGCTATCTGATAAAGAAACCGCTTCTCTACGCATTCGGTGCGAGTGATGACACCTTTTTCTACGCCAACCAGTACCTTGAAATCTACCTCGTTGGACTTGTTTTTGTCATGATAACTCTTGGCATGAACCAGTTTATCAATTCTCAGGGTTTCGGACGAACGGGCATGTTCACCATCCTCATCGGTGCAATTCTCAACATCATCCTCGACCCCGTCTTCATCTTTGTACTCAACATGGGCGTCAGAGGAGCTGCAATTGCGACTGTCATCTCTCAGCTCGCCTCTGCCCTTTTCATCGTAAAATTCCTTACCGGCAAGAAGACCCTCATCAGGCTTTCCGCAACGGACATGAAGCTCGAGCTTCCTCTTGACGGCAAAATCTGTGCTCTTGGCACCAGCAACTTCGTCATGTCATTTACCACCTGCGCCGTTCAGGTTGTTTGCAACAAGACCCTGAGTGTCTTTGGCGGTGACCTCTATGTAGGTGTAATGACTGTCATTAACTCCGTCCGCGAAACACTTCTTCTTCCGATCAGCGGCCTTTCAAGTGCCTCGCCTCCCGTCATCAGCTTCAACTACGGAGCGAAGCTCTATGATCGTGTCAGAAAAGCAATTCTTTTCCAGACTCTTGTCGGTGTCATCTACACTGCTGTTGCCTGGCTGATTGTCTTCCTGCTTCCTTCTCAGATTGTCAGGATCTTCAACGAGGATCCCGCCCTGATTGAAGCCGCGGTTCCGTCGATGCACACCTACTTCTTCGGCTTCTTCATGATGTCGCTGCAGTTTTCCGGTCAGAACAGCTTTGTGGCACTTGGCAAGTCGAAATTTGCAATCTTCTTTTCACTTCTCCGGAAGGCCTTCATTGTAATTCCGCTCACTCTTCTGCTCCCCGGGATTGGTAATCTCGGTGTCAAAGGAGTCTTTCTTGCCGAGCCCATCTCGAACTTTGTCGGAGGTGCCGCATGCTTCATTACAATGATGATTACGGTCTTTCGCCAGCTTGCAAGAGAGGAACGTTCGCTTCAGGAAAGCGGTGATTTTCCTAAAAGCAACTGACCTTCAATGCTTTCAATCAGCACCTGTACATTTCAAAGCAGGACACAATTTTCAATAAGGTAAAATTCAAGGGCGTCAATTCCGAAAACATGAGTTTCCTGAATACGCCCCTTTGCGTTTCCTATTAAATCACAAACACTATAGCAGTTTTACTTCTTTTCTGCAAGACAATCATACAGTACATCAATTAACAGCTTCATGTCAATAGGCTTCGGTACATGAAAATTCATACCGCTGTTTAGAATCTGCCTTGTGTCCTCATCAAATGCATTGGCTGTCGTTGCAATTATCGGGATTGTCTTCGAGTCCTTTCTGCGGGAGTTTCTGATGTGCCTCGTTGCCTCAATGCCATCCATAACAGGCATTCTTATATCCATAAGAACAGCATCATAATAATACACCCCGTGCTTTCTGTATGCTTCAAGAGCCTGCTGCCCGTCAAAGGCAAACTCGGGCTCCATTCCGATGTTCTGAAGCATAATACCGGCAATCTCGGAATTCAACTCATTATCCTCCACTACAAGAATACGCTTTCCCTTAAGGACTCCGATGTCTTTTGCTTTCTCGATTTCCTCGTGCTTCTCCGGTGACTTGCCGATGGTCATGGGAACGGTAAAGTAGAATTTTGATCCTTGCCCTTCAGCGCTTTCAACTTCGATGTTTCCGCCCATCAGTCTGACAATTCCGCTGCTTATCGGAAGACCGAGTCCCGTTCCGCCGTACTTGTTTGAAATGTAGCTGTTTGCCTGTTCAAACATTCCGAAAATCTTGTTCCTGTTCGAAGGATCGATTCCGATACCCGTGTCAGTAACCGTAAAGCAGACATACTCTCTGTCAATGCCATTTTCTTCATCATGGTTCACTCTGACACTCTTGGCCGTAACGCTGATTTTTCCACCGACCGGTGTAAACTTAAGCGAATTTCCGATCAGGTTTGTGAGAACCTGATTGAGCTTCATCTTATCACATTTATAAAACTCATTCTGGACATCAAAATCAGTGATGAAGGTAAGTCCCTTCATCGAAGCTGCCGTTGCGTGAATCGCATACAGCTTCTCTTCAAGCTCCCTGATTGAGAAGTCCTCCTCGTAGAGTTCCATTCGCCCGCTCTCTATCCTCGACATATTAAGAATGTCGTTGATGATATCAAGCAGGAACGATGACGAATCCGAAATCTTCTTAAGACAGTCTTCTACCCTGCTTCTGTTATCAAGATTGTCAAGAGCAATCTTTGTCATTCCCATGATGGCATTCATCGGCGTTCTGATCTCGTGGGACATCTTACTCAAAAATACTGTCTTCGCACGGCTCGCATTGTCGGCCTTCTCTTTCTGCAGATAAATTGAGATGACCATCGAAAGCTCTTCATATATCTTAACTTCATCGGAGCTCCATGCCTCAAAATCGTCCTCAAGACCTATCTTATGGTAGCTGACTACTCCGACAATCCTTCCGTCAAGGAAATAGGGATAGAAAATACTTTTTGCAGGAATGGCGCCGATTGCACTGAAGAGAATCTCGTAGAGATATGGCGGAATCTGGTTCTCGTTCATCTTGATGAAACGCTGTTCCTTCTCTCTAAACGAGAATATTCTCTCAAGTGCTTCACAGTCCTCTCTGCTCATGTAGCGCTCACCTATGATATCTGACGGTGTCTCGTCAAGCTGGCTCCAGACAAACGGAATCTCAAAGCAGAGATTGTCGGTGTCAAACAGCATGATTGCGATGTTGTCGAGCATAAACATGTGCCCGATGCGGTTAATCAGCTGAGTAACACTTGTCTTGATGTTTGACGAATTCTCGAGGAGGCTGTGTGCATAAGAAACAATCTCGTAAATGAAAATGTCCCTGTCCTTATCGATTGCCGCAAAATTCTCCTCGTCACTCACAGACGACGGTGCCGCCTCGTAGTAGAAAGAAAAGTACCTCTTGCCGAGTCTCTTCAGATTCTTGACAAGCTTGACGGCACGGTCAAGCATATCGTTGAAGGAGTAGCGTTTCTCCTGAAGAACAATTGCCGTCGAACAGGAAAGGTCTATGTCGAGTCTGATTGCTGCATTAAGCGTACTGCACCGTTCCGTAATGGTCTTTGCGTACCAGCTGCAGTCCTCTCTTGAAACATTGAAAAAGTAGATACCGAATTCGTCGCCGCTGAAACGAAAGACAATGCTCTCGGATCCGGCTACATCTTTAATCATCTCTGCCATTTCAAAAAGCAGAAGATCGCCGTTTGAATAGCCGTACATCTCATTGACGCGTTGGAAATCGTCCATGCTGATAAGGAACAAAGCGCCCTTATTTTCATGTTCGAACTTGTTCATGACACTCTCAACACGTTCTAATGCCGCACTTCTTGAATAGAGCTCTGTCAGCACATCGCACTGGGTTTCGATTGAGAGCATCCTCTCACGTTCCTTTTCGAACTGGAAATCGCTGATAGTTCCGACGGTCTTTCCCTTTTTACCCTCAATAGGAATGTATACACATGTCGACCTGACCCACTGCCTGATTCTTTCACCTTTAACGTAGGTATACTTTTCAAGCTCAATAGGCTCCTCCTTCTCACCGAGAAGGAACGAGATGAGCAGATCCATGTACTCAGGAGGAACAATCCTTCCGCTCTTAATGTTCTTTATGTAATCCTTTGTGACACTTGTTCCTTTACTATCATCTGAAGAACCGTATGTTACGACTCCCTTCTCATCATTTGCGGGTCCATACATGCTGATACAGTCAAGATCGATGTCATACTCGAAAACAATGTCCTCGGTACTTCGAAGTGCCGTCCTGAACATTTCACTTTCACGCTCAAGCTCAAGCATTGAGGTTTTCATGTCATGACACTCCTGGAATTCAATCTGATATATCTCGCTGCCACAATTGTCTTTTGTTTTTCTTAAAAATAAATGCAGCCATTTGAGTTCTCCGTAACCTGTTACAACCCTGCACTCAATACCTATACTCTCCCCGTAAACATAGAGACTTCTCATGGTACTTCTGTCATGGGCAAGATCGGGTTCGTGTACACAAAAAATGAGATTCTTACCATAACGACGTACGAACTCCTCCTTAGTGTAGCCGAGGATTTTGTACGCAGCTCTGTTGGAACGGACAATCGTCATAAAAGAATCACCGCGCACATGAAAGATTCCGGTTTCGATGGAATCATATATCTGCTGGTAACTGTCTCTTTCTTCGGTTTTTCTTTCTTGTCTTCCGCCGGCACCGGCACGAAATTCATCCATTGTATCACCTCTCAATGGCAAAGGAAACTGTTGCAGCAGCACAACAGTTTCATTCGTTATGATATGGATTTCTTCATTTTTTCAAAGTACAGCTGAACGAGATTATATAAGGCCTCTCCTTCTTCATTTCCGTACTTCTCATACAGGAATTTCTTGTACTCCCGTCTGGTTGAGGAATTCACGATTCCTTCATGAATGCCTTCCGCATAAACTTCAAGAACATTTCTTGACAGCTTCTTCGATAAAATGTCAAAAATGTAACCATAGGGACCCGAATCACTTTTCGGACGCTCTTCCAAAGACGGTTCAATCCCTGACGCAGCCTCGTTTGACACCGGTTTCTCCTTTGCCTTTTTTGACCTTGAATAACGGCGTTTTGCATCAGGCTGCGTTTTCTTTTCTTCCGCAGGCGAAGCCGCCTGCAACGGCTTTGCCTCCTCAGTCAATGCAACTTTTGGCAACGAACTGATAATTGCCGGATACTGCCCGACAGTCATCCCGTAGTCAGAGAAATAGTCCCTGCAAAAATTGACCGCAGACCTGAATCCGTGGTCATGACTGATGACATAAAAATCACCGGTCTTTTCACGTTCAATCATTGCCCCAAGCATCGCAACTATCTGGAAATCCATAGCATTTGAGCCGGTTGTGTTGATCTTGATGAAAGATACCCTTGCTTTGCTGCTGTTGATGCTTTCAAGGGCCGGAATTGTAAGTGAATTTGCATTGTCACTGTAGAAAATGTGAACAAAATCGCTTTCATCAAGAGACACAATCCCCTCGAGACCTGCGCTGCGGACATTCTCGAGATCAATAAAATAATGTCTCATACACTATGCTTCCTTCCCGAGACATATATACACATATGACTCATTTTATATGATAATAGTATACCTATCTTTTGTCAACTTTAATGCCTCTTTACTTTCAGACCGTTAAATGGTACAATAAACAGTCGGTGAACGATGTTAACCGTTGAAGGAGGACACACTTTATGAGCATTAACATTGGCTGGCACCTCTCCTCTTCCCTCGGCTTTGCCGCCATGGGCTTTGAAGCGAGATCTCTCGGTGCCGATACTTTTGCTTTTTTTACCCGCAATCCCCGCGGCGGAAAGGCAAAGCCCATCGATTCCGATGATGCGGAAGCCCTTTGCGATTTTCTAAAATCAAACAATTTCGGAAAGCTCGTAGCGCACGCTCCCTACACAATGAATCTTTGTGCCGCTAAGGAAGACATCAGAAATTTCGGTATTGAGATGCTTCGGGATGACTTAAAGCGCATGGAATATGTTCCCGGCAACTACTACAATTTTCATCCCGGCTCACATGTTGGCCAGGGTATCGATGCCGGCATCGAGATG
>JAZLIL010000188.1:0-4195 GCA_045617405.1 Lachnospiraceae bacterium
CTTGTCGAAGAGGCTCTAAGGACTGCAGGAAGAGAGGATCTGATCGGATTCGACAGTAAGTGCCTGATCAGACCGTCTATCAGGGAGATAGCAAATACTGCTTCGAAAGGAAGCGATTCAAAAGAACGCGCTTCAAAAGAACGCGCTTCAAAAGGACACGCTTCAAAGGGAAACGCTTCAAAAGGACACGCTTCAGAAGGACATGCTTCAAAAGGATACGCTTCAAAAGAACGCGCTTCAAAAGAACACGCTTCAAAGGAACACGCTTCAAAAGAACATGCCTCGAAAGATCATACTTCGAAAATACGTGTACCCGGCACCGTACAGACTATGAAGAAGGATGCAGGAAAGAAAAGCGGAAACAGGAGGAACATTAAGAAATGATTCATGCAAGATACCTGTTTCCCGGTGAATATATAAGTTCAGCATTTGATATAGATTATCAGGCTCTTTATGATTGCGGTGTCAGAGGATTAATCTTCGACATTGACAATACACTCACAACGCACGGTGATGATGCGACAGCAGAGGCGATAGAGCTGGTGAGGAAGCTATTTGATATTGGTTTTACGGTTTGCTTTCTTTCAAATAACGATGAGGAGCGGTGCGAAAGATTTAACCGCGACATTGGGGCTTTCTACATCCACAAGGCCGGAAAGCCGCTGAAAAAGGGGTACATTTCAGCCTGCTTCCGGATGAAATGCAACAGGAATCAGGTTGTTTTTGTCGGAGATCAGCTGTTTACAGACGTTTACGGAGCAAATAATGCCGGAATCAGATCAATTCTTGTAAAGCCAATAGCAAAAAGGGAAGAACTTCAGATAGTATTAAAAAGAATACTGGAAAAACCCATACTTCTTCTATTCAGGATTATTCATCCGGACAGGTGCATTTTCTAAGGTGTTTTTTATATTTTGGTGTTGAAATTGTACAAATTATAGAGTAAAATTAGACGAATTGATTTTTTAGGAGGATTATTTATGATTTCTGCAGGCGAATTTAGAAACGGTCTTACCCTTGAGATTGATGGTGCTGTTTTTCAGGTAATTGAGTTTCAGCATGTAAAGCCCGGTAAAGGTGCCGCATTTGTTCGTACAAAGCTTAAGAATATAAAGAGTGGTGGTGTTGTTGAGAAGACCTTCAGACCTACCGAGAAGTATCCCCCTGCTCACATTGAGAGAAGTGACATGCAGTATCTGTATGCAGACGGTGACATGTACAACTTTATGAATGTAGAGAATTATGAGCAGATTGCTCTCAGCTTGGAAGCAGTTGGTGATGCACTTAAGTTTGTTAAAGAGAACGAGATGGTTAAGATGCTTTCCCACCAGGGTCAGGTGTTTGCTATCGAGCCTCCGCTTTTTGTAGAGCTTGAGATTACTGACACAGAACCCGGATTCAAGGGCGACACTGCAACAGGCGCAACAAAGCCCGCTACTGTTGAGACAGGTGCTCTTGTTTATGTTCCTCTCTTTGTTGAAAGAGGTGACAGAATTTCTATTGACACTCGTACAGGTGAGTATCTTAAGAGAGTCTGATTTTTACGAAAGTGATAAGGGAGAAGCGAAATTCACCTTGTGAAAAACCGCTATGAGAGTTTTCTCATAGCGGTTTTTTTAATGCATATTTACCATGTACTGCGACTTACATTCCGATGTAGCCGATGGCTTTGTCAAATTCAACAACAGCCTTTTCGTAATCGAAGAGCTTAGTCGCCTGATAAATGCCTCTGTCGATGAATGAAGCGGCATTTCTGTTGTCGGGGTGAAGTGTTTTGAGCTTCGCAATCAGTTCTTCACCGATGTCATAATCCATTTCCTTGTAGGCGTTCATAATTGCCTTGAGTGTGTCGATGACCTCGTTGTTGTTTGATTCACTTTCACCAAGGTCGATAACGAGTGCCGGAGCGCTGCCGTTTGCCAGGGTATTATTCTTACTCTTTCTTTCAATAAGAACAGGCGCAATCTCATCAAGAATTGACTCATATGTAACAATGAGGAGGGGAGTAACCTTTTCGATGTCATTGATTGCAGCTCTGTCACCTGCCTGAGCCTTCTTTCCGCAACTTTCAAGCTGCTTGGAAAGCGAGCAAAGTTCTCTTGCACCTATCGAAGCAGAGGAACTCTTAAGTGCATGAACATGAATGGTGTAGTCTTTGTAATTCCTTGTCGCACAGGTTTCTTTGATGTCACTGATTTTTTCTTCACCGGTTTCGTAAAATACATCGAGAATTTCAATGTATCCTTCTTCATCACAACCGATTTCCACCATCGCGCTCTTGTAATCAATGTTGTCGAAGTGAAGCTCGGCATTTTTAATCTGTTCCTTGTGTGTGTCCTTCCTGAAGTGAAGCTTTTCACTTGGTACCCAGTAATTTAAGAGTCGCTGAACACTCTTAACGTTTACGGGCTTTAGGATGAAATCACTGAAGCCCTGAGAACAGTAGTATTCTTTGGCGTTTTTGAGACCTGAAGCGGAAACTGCGACAATAATCAGATCTTTGAAATACTTGTCATCAAATCCGGGAACATCCGAAAGCTCACGAATCATTTTGGTGCACTCAATTCCGTCTGTACCCGGCATTAAGTGATCCATGAAGATGATGTCGTACTTCGTCTTCCTGACAAGTGTTATTGCCTCATCGGCTCCGAGAGCAGTGTCGCACTTGACATCAAATACTCTGAGAATTTTCGCCTCAACGCGAAGATTGAGCTCATTATCATCTACAATCAGAATCTTGGTCTCGGGAGCAGTAACAAGAGTGGTAATACCGGAGCTTGTGCTGATGACATCAGATGCCTCATGGAAATTGTCGGGCTGATCTGAAGCGTCATCGGTGTTAATCTGCGCAAAGAGGTCGTCAATCAGCTTCTGAGCCGCACGTGCGGAAGTAAGGATGTCCTTGCTGTGATCGGTAATTTCAGGATCGCTTGAATTCATAAGAATGAGTTCAGCACTTCCGATTATTGTGTTAAGTGGTGTTCGAAGCTCATGACCGAGTGCTGTATTGTAACCGTACTTTTCGATATTCTTTTGAGTAAATGAAGAAAGCGGACTCCTAAAGTTTTTTTCAAACTTTTTCTTTAAAATGAGAATGAACGCCGGAGTGTCATTCCAATAGGTCCTAATGATGCTGGCTTCATTACCCTTGCATGAAGGATTATCAAGATCAAAGACAATTTCGGAGTCCTCATCAAAGTTTGTGATGTTGAGAGGACAGTTTTTACAGGCCTTTCCGAATCCGCAAAGGCCGCGGAAGAAGAGCTTACCATATGAAATGTCTTCGATTATGTTGCAGGCAGCTTCATTATAATAAAGAAAGCTTTGCGAGATGGCATCGATTACGAAAGCAGGTGAATCACACAGATCAATCATTTCAGAAATTGCTGTACTTCCAAATTCTCTCGTTTCAAACATAATGTCTCCAATCTGATAGAAAGTCCAAAAATAATGTAAATGCAAATAAAGTACATGAATAGTGTAATATTAAAGGCTAATCTATTGACAATATAGCACACTTATCACAATATGGCAAGTTTATTGTTGATAAATAATACTATAATTCTTCACAAAATCGTTTGTATTTGATATAATGTAACTAAATATCTATGCAAAAATTGCGGAGGAAGCCATGGCTAACGATAGTAAATACAGCTGCTATTCTGTTGGAACTCAGAATGTAAAAATCTCTGACGATGTGATTGCTTCTATTGCGGCAGTCGCTGCCTGCGAGGTTGACGGGGTGGATTCGATGGCCGGGGATGTCACAACTGAGCTTGCTGGGAAAATGGGAATAAAGAACATGTCAAAGGGGGCATCAATCAAGATCCTTTCCGATGGTATTCATTGCGATCTTTACATTGTACTTACCTACGGAAATCCGATCAGGAGCACTTGCAAGGCTGTTCAGGAGCGTGTTAAAGATGCAATTGAAAACATGACAGGAATCAACGTTTGTGATGTAAACATTCATATTGTTGAGATTGCAGTTAACGAAAAACAGGGGAAATGACCGGAGGTACCATGGACAACAGTATTTCGCTTGACAGATCGCAGATTCGCGACAAGGTTGTAAAGCTTCTCTATCTTGGTGAGTTTCATGATAAGGAGGAGCTTACCTTTCAGTATGATGATTTTTTCACTCTTTTTGAACCGGTTTCGGAAGAGGACAGAAAGAAAATAGTTGACAGACTTT
>JAZLIL010000189.1:0-2310 GCA_045617405.1 Lachnospiraceae bacterium
CTCTCTTCCTTGGAACCGGTATGCGCGTATCTGAGCTTGCAGGAATCAATATCCAAGATATCAACTTCGAGAAGTCCTCTATTCAAATATATAGGGAGGGACAGCGCCTTGATACGATTTATATGTCACCAAAGGTGAAGGATGCACTGCTCTCCTACATCAATGGATCGAGGCTTGGTACATATAAGCCGGACAAGGATAATGAAAACGCACTCTTCCTCTCATATAAGCACTGCCGCATGTCTGCGAGCGCTATAGAGCGCTGCGTAAAGAAATACACACAGGTAGTGACAGGTACGGATGATTATTCCTGCCATAAGCTCAGGGACACCTTCGGTACACGCATTTACGCGGAAACTGGAGGTAATGCAAAGAAGGTTCAGGTGGCCCTTAACCATAAGAGCGCATCCACGACATTAGATTACTATATTGCCGCGATAGACGGGATTGAGAAAGAAGCTACATTTACAGAGACTGAAATAAGCGGCCTATAGACTTCATTCTTCTGTCCGATCTTCTATATATGGCTATAATAAAAGAAGCACCCACTTTGGATGCTTCACGATGCCATTACTTTGGCATTAAGCTTTCATAATGGAATTACTCTTCGATACCTGCCATCCGAAGCAGCTCTTTTGCATCTTTCAGAGTGTCTTCCACTGCTTGCAATTGTATTTTGTTTCTGCTAATGGCAAGGATATATGGGAAGGTTTCCCATTCGATATCGTTCACGCCTTCAATCTCATTGTCATAAAGCTCAGGCTTTTTGCCGTGAACAATTTTCAGTATGAGTGTTTGAAGAATTTCGCGGATATTATCGTTTACAACATTTCCATAGGCTTCCGCGACCTCGGATTTGCCGAATAGTGTACTGACAATATTGACATCTCCTGATCCAAGATTTTTGATCACAGCATCGACATCCCAGTACAGCATCCTGACATCGCTTCCACCGGTATGCAGAGATTCAGACAAATAATAGACACTTACATGATCCATCCACAGATTAGCAAACTTCATTTCAGCTTTTGCTTTTCCGATCTTCTCAGTTTCCTCGTCGATTAGTTTTCTCAAGTTCTGTGCTGTTTCCGGCTTTTGCTGCCTCAGAATGCTCTCAACCGAATCAGCAATAATCTTTTCGGAGAAACCGCGGCCGATGGCGGCACTGTACGCGCCTGCATTATCCCTGGATGTGCACAGAACAAACGAAATGTCCTTTGCGATGTTTCCATCAAACGCAGCAATCACATCCGTCGGAATCAGTTTTCCGTCTCGATACGGAAGTGTACGATAAGATTTGAGTTCTTGTGTCAGTGCACTGATTCTGTCTTCCGGCAGGGCGAGCAATTCCTTCATGTTTGCAGCACCAGAGGCTTTAAGCAACATAGAAGCCACCTCAGCAGAAGCTGCATTGTCGAGTTCTGAACCGAAGGGACTGCCGGAGAAAAGAACTGCTTTCCGAAACAGTCCTTTAGCTCGTGGGCTGGCCGAAAGCAGACTGATGGAAGTGCCACCGGCTCCATCACCCATAACCGTGACCTTCTCAGCATCTCCGCCAAAAGCGGCTATATTTTCCTTCACCCATTCGAGCACGGCAATCTGATCCAACAGTCCGAGATTTGCTGCATCAGAGTATTCTTCTCCACCGGGGACCGCGGAGAAATCAATAAATCCCAAAAGTCCCAGACGGTAATTGAAGCTGATGACAACAACGTCCGGATGCTCTTTCACAAAGTGTGACATTTCCCACAAAGGATTTACCGAACCTCCGTAGGAGAAGTCACCTCCGTGAAAATACACAATCACAGGCTTTTTCTTTTCGGGAGCAAGCTCAGCCGTATAGACATTCAATGTCAGGCAATCCTCGCCCTGTTGATGAAAGCTCAGAGGATTTCCTTCATAATTAACCTGAATAGCCGAAAATCCGAAATGCTTTGCTTCAAAAACCTTATCACTGTCCGGCAGCCTTTCAGGCGCTTTCCAGCGAAGGTCACCAACCGGCGATTTCGCATAAGGAATGCCTTTGAAAGAAAGAACTGAATCTTCTTTTACACCGACATAAACTCCGGTCCTTGTTTTCACAGCCAAATCAACAGCGTAGTCACCGGCGATTTCGGCATTCTTATGATTCAGTCCTTCAATATACTCTTTTTCCTCCTCGTTGAAACGAAAGCCTGCATCACCACTGCCGTATCTGTTTTTCACCTTCACAGTCCTGTAATAATGCCTCCCAAGGCTGACTGCAAAACCCAGAACGGCAAAAAGAACAACAAATTCAAATTCCTCTTGGAGACCACTTATAAGCGATTC
>JAZLIL010000190.1:0-24696 GCA_045617405.1 Lachnospiraceae bacterium
CAAGGTTCTTAATGACAAGGGCAGCTTCATTGCAGCAGCAAAGGTTAACAGAGAGGTTGATTTCCTGATGCTCACCTATCGCTGGGTTGCAATCAAATTCCCTTCAGGAAATGACTTCGGTCTTGCAGAAGACATCAGCAACAAGAGTATTACGGCAGAGACTCCTACCGTTGTTCTGGGCACGAAGGACAGCTACTTCTTCAATGTTCAGTTCCACAACATCGAGAAGTGCAGCGTAACCTACGAGCTCACGGAAGACGGCTCGGGCGAGATCAGTGCAGAGGGCGTTTACACAGCTCCCTCAAAGGAAGGTGTATACGAAATCAGGATTTACTGTACCGACATGCCTCTTATCTGCACATATGCATACGCTATTGTTAAGAAAAAGGGACTTGAGTCAGACGGCACAAATTCATCAGCGTATTAATTTCCTATCACAAAGAGTTGGTATTACAGCGTAATATTCGAAGGGGTTTATTAGAATGATTTATCAGATAGGCAACATGGCATTAAACTGCATCAGAGAGGTGTTCTGCGGACCGGCGAATGATGTCTTTATCTGCTGTGACGACAACGCACCGGTTGAGACCTACTACACGGTTCTGAGCGTCAAGGATCACAAAATCGCGAAGGAGATTATTGAGAACTTTGAGGAGACGGGGAAGAAAATCCTTGCCACCTCTACCTTCATGGAGCAGTTCCTGTTTGTTTTTCCTTATAAAAAAGAGCGAAGCCTTGAGTCGTTTTACATGGGTGAGGCTTATAGTGTTGCGACCTGTGAGCAGATCTGCATCAATCTTATTATGGAATGTATTTCCTGCGACCTTCCCTACCCCTTCCTTTTCCTGATTCTGACTCAGTCACAGATTCATCTCGAAAAGGATAACAGCGTCTACTTCAGTTATCAGGTAGATGTTTCAAATTTCAACAAGCTTCGCAGCGAGCGTGACTGTGCAGTCCGGTGTGCGTCAATCGTACTCGAAATGATGAAGCCCAAGGCCGGCAAGAAGGCTATGAGTTTTGAGCTTCTTTCAAGGAAGATTCCGAGAGAGAGCTATCAGAAATTTACAGATCTCTACAAGGATGTGAAGCTTGCAAGTGATGCCGAGGGTAAGAAGGGCATTATTAAGAGGATTAAGGCATGGTTTTTCAGAAATCAGGATAATCTTTTCAGAATTTTCCTTGTTGTCTGCCTGTTCCTCGGAATCGTTACTATTTTGATGCTTCTGACTCAGCTGATTTTTGGAGATGTTCCGTTTTTGCGAATTTTCTATAATTCGTTTAAGGTTATCGGAACAGAATCAATGCTTCAGTAGTATGGGGGAAATGTGTTGAAGAAGAATAACTGGTATAAAAAACTGCTTTGTGTGATTATCTGTCTGCTCGGTGTTGTATTTGTAGTGAGGAATCTTCTTGACGAGCTGAGCTTTTATATTCCAAATGAACACACTGTATCTCTAGGAACAAAGGATGAAGAAGGAAACAGCTACGAGTACTTTTCATCATCTTACTCATCGGGTTTCTACAAGTGCAACAACAGGGATAAGGTCACGGCTTCGCTTCTTGCCAATCAGTCAACGCCGTGGGCAGACGGAAAAGTTGTTGCATTAAGGTATCTCAAGAAGACTCTCTACATGCTCCACGAGAAGAGCGGAATCTTTACCTTCTACGCATTTGACACGCAATTCGAAACTCAGAAGTCTGTTCCTCTTGAATTTGAAGAGGCAGGTGTTTTCGGCGGTCTTTCAGATGATGGAAAGATTCTCTATCTTTCTGTTATCCGCAACAGCGGAAAGAGTGTCTACGTCTACAGACTTGATTCAAGCGAAAAGGCACCGAAGAGCATGTACTCGGAGGACGCACCCGAAGGTCTGCGTTATCTTTCAGCCTACTACAATCAGGGCGTTATCGAAGCAAAGTTTTCGGACGGTACGACGACAGAGAATTATGAAACCATGTCGCGTGAAAATATCGTCATTCCCGAATCGACAAAGATGTTCGCACTTACAAGCGGAATCGGCTATATCATCAGAGACGTTCTTCTTCTTGCAATCGGTGTATTCTTCGTTATCTTTGCCTACAGCATGATAGTTAACAAAAAGTCTTACATCTGGAGGCGTTTTGTTATCGTTATTCTTATGTCCGCCATCTGTACCGTTTCGGTTTCGATGTTTGTGTACTACATAGTCGGCGGCGAGCGTGAAGGCGATGTTGTCAAATTCATGCATGTGTGCGGCAGGAGCATCGGCGACGAGATTTCAAAATCGAGCGATGATTATGAAGTACTCTTCAGCAACAGAAATCAGCTCGAGCTTGTCAGAAGAGTTGAGACAGTTATCGGCGAAAACGGTAATTACACAATCAGATCTTCGACAAAGAACCCGACCGGGTCAAGTGTCAGGGAGCTCTACGGTGATGATGTCTGTGATGCAATTTATAGGGCAACTTCAAACGGAGAGGCACATTGCACTATCGTAAGCAGCGGCTTTGAGCTTGTTGTCACGGTTGATCTTATTCCCGGAGATGTGTCGAGAAGCTCATTTGTCCTTACTATAGGTGACAACGGCGAGTACGTAGAAAAAGAGTATAACGACATGATGAGAATTCTCATCGTTGAGTGCATCATCTGGTGTCTCGGTATGATCGGCGTCTTTGCGAATCTCATCAGAGATGCACTCGAGATCAGAAGAGTCATCAAGGTTATGGAGAACGTCTGCAACGGAAAATCACCCGAGATCGAAAGACCGAATAATGTTTCCTACGACTACGCAAAGCTCTGGAATTCACTCGGTGAACTCAATAAGACGATAGGAAAGAACAATTACGCCAGGAATCAGATTTTCCAGGCATATTACAGATTCGCTCCCAAGAACATCGAGAAGCTTCTTGAAAAGGATAACATCGGCGAAGTTAAATCGGGCGATATGTTAAGGATTAACGGTGTAGTTGGTACCGTTGTCATAAGCAGACCTGTTGTAAGAAGTCAGAATGAGTATCTGGACTCATTAAACAGCAGCATCGAAACAGTCTGCAGGTATCAGACGGAGTTCGGCGGTGTTCTTCTTCCGAACGACTGCAGCCTCGGAAGCGTGAAGGTGCTCTTTACGGAGAAGTCGGACAGCAGCGTGGAATTCGGTATTCAGACTGCTGCTGCTCTTGAATCCGCAAGTTTTTCGACAAGGCAGCAGTCCCTCGTTTTTCTTCACAGGACGAACTTCTTCTACGGCATTGCAGGTACAGACAATCAGGCGTTTCCCTGCATCAGCTCGACTGAGCTTGACGGAATTGATTCCTACATCGGAAGGCTTGCCGAACTCGGAATTAAGCTTGCCGTTACCGAGCAGGTGCTTGAGAGTACTGCAAGGACTCTGAACACGAGATACATCGGTTACCTTGAGCTTAAATCGAGTGCCACAAAGATTAAGGTCTATGAGGTTATCGATGCCTGCAACATCAGGGAGAGAAAGACAAAGACCGAGACGAAGGAACTTTTTGCAAGAGGTATCGAGCTTTTCTATAAGAACGACTTCTATCTTGCGCGAAATGCATTTACTGATGTTTTGAAGCTGAGTCCGGGTGACATGGTAGCAAAGTGGTACCTGTTCACCTGTGAAAGACAGTTAAACAATCTCGGAGGAGAAGAGTTCAGCTACGGTCTTCTCTCTTCAGACAATAAATAGAGAATAAGTCAGTGTCTGTTTCAAAATCAGACAGTGGGCGCGAGTCAGCGGATGCGGCTGATCAGATACAGTAAAGCACACTGCGGGTCAGCGGATGCGGCTGACCAGATACAGTAAAGTACACTGCGGGTCAGCAAATTCGGCTGACCAGATACAGTAAAGCACACTGCGGGTCAGCAAATCCGGCTGACATGAGACAGTAAAGTATACCGGGAGGTTCACGTATGAATTTTTTGAATATTCTGCTTAATTCCGTAAAAGCGAAGATAACACCGCTGTGGACGAAGCTTCGAATGCTCACAAACATGAACTACCTGCGCACGAAGGTTTCCACGAAGGTCAGGACGTTCTTCACGAAGACCCTGTCGCTTAAGCCCCGGCATAAGAAGGACTACTACTCAGTCGGGAACTGGCTTGTAAGTAAGAAGCTTTGCTTTTCAGTACTGCTTGTTATAGGTGTATTAAGCCTTTACTATCTGATTTTTGTAAATCCGATCTTCAATTTCGGAGCGGGAGACGGAATCAAGACCTACAAGTACAATTCGATTCCTCTGAGATTTGTGAAGAACACGGTTAGGATCAAGGCAAAATCCGATTACATTGCCTACGTCGGTCAGGTCGAGAACGGAATGGTAAAGGGAACAGGTTCACTTTACGCAAAGGACGGACATCTTGTTTACTCCGGAGCCTTTGACAACAGTAAGTACAACGGCGAAGGAAAGCTCTACTTCGACACGAGTCAGCTCAAGTACAACGGCGAGTTTGTTGATAATGAGTTTGAAGGAGTCGGAACGCTCTACCGGGAGAACGGCAGCAAGGAGTATGTCGGCGAGTTTGCTGCGAGCATGAAGGAAGGAGAAGGAATCCTTTACGACACGGCAAACAATGAGGTCTACAAGGGAACCTGGACAAAGGATCAGCTCATCTATCAGGAAATGCTCGGAAAGAGTACGGCAGAAGTAGGGAACATGTACACCGGACAGCGGACGATTTACCGCGGAGACGGTGACTTTATCGTAAAGATGCCTGATATCAACGCCCTTTATGCAGCAAAGAGCAATGCGGAGCTTCTAAATGACGAGATTATGGTTGACAGCGTCTACGTAATGAACGGTTCGATTCTCATAAACGGCAAATGGTGCAGCAACATAGCACAGCTGAATGATGCTTTGGGCGACTGTTTCTACGAAGGTAATACGGCAGTTTATCTTGCCGAGGCAGTTGCAATCAATGCCATGAATGAGAAGAATATCACTCTTCTCGGAGTTGTCGATCTCACGGCAACCCATGTTTACAGAGATGTTGTCAATGTTGAGGATTACGATTCCGATTACATTATTTACATCTATACCTACAAGCACGACGGGCTTCTTTACACCTTCTACTGCAGTGAAAAGTACGGAAGCTTCGCAATGTATATGATTGAGCAGGGATAGCGGACAAAAACTTTATGAAACGGAGAATATTCTAAAGATATTATAAAGGTTGAGCTTTTGTATATACTTTTGTCACACCCTATGGATATAATTGCATCATAAGCTTAATTGACATCTGCATTTTGTAACGAAACAGGAAAGGAGGATGGCCATGAAGAACTTTCTTAAGAGATTTCTCATTATTGTCATGACGGTAATGATCGCCATCCCTGCTTCCCTGGCCGCTCCTCAAAATGCTGCTGACGCGGAAGCTGCCTACACAAAGACCATTACTCTTGAGGCTGCGAAGCAGCTCGGTATCGCAAAGTCAAAGAAGATTAAGAAACTGAAGACCAAGTACTACAAGAAGCAGACAGCGCTCGCTTCGGCACTTAAGAACATCGCACTCAAGAGAAGAAAGCTTGCGACATTCAGCTGGTCGCCGCTTCTGAGCTTCAAATTCCCGTCAAACCCGGGTTTTACCGAGGAGTACGAATTCGAGTTCAAGCCGCTCTCCATCAGGGTGGAGATGCAGCAGATAGTTCACGAGATGGAGGATGAGAAGTACGCTTCCGATGAAACGGTGACGAATCTCTACATCGACGGTTACACACTTCAGACACAGATTGCTTTCAACGAGGAGCGCCTTGCACAGATGCAGGACACTCTTAAGAGAAATGAGATCAGGCTTCAGGAAGGAACCGGAACCAAAGCTGATGTTGATGCAATGAAGAAGTCGATTTCGACTATCGAGAAAAAGATCAGCGCAGACAAGTCAAAGCTTGATAAGAACAAGACGAAGCTCTACAACCTGATTACTCTTGATATACGTACAGGCTACAAGTACAGAGAGCCTTACGTAACGACAAGGATCACGAGAGACAAGCTTGAAAGCCTTACGAACAGTACACTTGAGCACGACCACGGCTACTTCGTGGCAAAGAAAAACACCTACCTGGCAAAGGTGTCGCTCAATCTCTACTACAGCCTGATGAGTAATCAGTACGGCGGGAAGCTGGATCCGCTTAGGAAGTATGTCACGACGGCACTTTCGGGTAACGAAGTTGATGAGGACGCACTTCAGAGAGAGTATGATGAATTTTTAAAAAAGATTGATAAACCCTGGGACGGATATATCAGAATCATCTTCATCAAAATACAGAGGGAATGGTTCAAGGGATCAAGACAGGGTACACGTTACATAGATGATGACTCCTACGCACTTATGAACGGTATTTTAGAATACACCGATACACTTGCGGAGGAAAAAACAGCCAGGGAAGAGCTTGTTACAAAGGTCAGCGAATCCTTTGACAGCATGGTTTCGCTCAGAGTGGCATATGAAACTCTTAACGAGCAGATGGAAGAGGATAAGGTCTCGCTCGAGAAGGCGAAGATTCAGAACGAAATGGGAGAGCTTCCGTACGATGAGCTTGCATCGATGCAGGAAGACTACGCAGATCTTGAGCTTCAGGTTACTACAGCACTTGCTGATTATTCGAAATCACTTATCAGTCTTAACAGACTTACCTGCGGAGCTGTTGAACCTCTTCTTGCGGGTCAGGGTTCAGATCTCGGAGTTTTCATCGGAGGTAATTCCTGGCTGATGGCAGAGATAGCAGAGGGAGCATCCTATTACATTAAGTCATATGTCCATGACACTGTATTTGAAGTGGGTGTTTATTTCCCGAAGGATTTCGAGGTAGAGATTTCGGATTTCAAGCTCTTCGTTAACGATCTGCAGATCGGACCGCTTACACCGCTCAGCGGGACAATCAGGCATCTGGCCCTGACCTTTGACAGTGTGGAGAGTGCGTACATGGAGTTTTACGATGCCGCGGGAGAGTTTGTCGACAAATGTGATATAGATGTTTCGATAACTGTCGGACCGCTGAATATCACAAAGGGCTACAGAGTAATTGAACAGGATTCCGAGGCGATTGCCAATTTCGTGACCACTGTCAACACCAAGACGGGAATAACGCAGTACAAGTTCACGCTCACGGATAATTTCAAGAATGCAGTCAAGTTCTACAGAATCAGACTGAAGGATCAGCCGGATCTCTACCTGACCGGTGAAAGAAAGTATTACCCGATCGATGAGGTATTTAACTACCTGAGCATGCTCGACAGTTCGACCGACAATGTGGAAATAGTATTCTACGACTCGGATACAGAGGAATTTGCCTGTGGTGAGTTCAATTTTACGGATATGACGATTACGAGAAAGATGCCGCTGGTGGGGCTTGGTGAAGCGGCAGCCGTTACGCAGTAAGAAGCCGGTGAGGGAAAGAAAAGCATCACTTCGCCAAAGCACAGGATTTTGCAACAGACCGATCATAAGGAGGAACCTTAAATGAAGGATAATAAAAACGGCAGAAAGCGTTTTAGAAAATTACCCTACATTATGGCAGTGCTGTTTGTCTGCACTGCGGTGGCTCTTGCTGCCTCACTTCCGAAGACGGCGAAGGCCCTCTTCAATGAGGCTGATGCAACTCACATTTCGGACGATTCAAGCATCGAAGTGCAGAGCCTCATTATAGGAACTCACATCATTCACATAAGTGCCCTCACCGATCAGCTTTATGACATTGCTAAGGATACGGCAAGCTATTCGGATCAGAGCGAGATGTACTACAAGTCAGAGCTTGCGGGAGGACTCTGGTTCAACATTTCATCGGCGAGCGACATCTACAACATTCAGGTGGGTGCATCAAACCAGGTTACCTTTGATGAGATTTCATCACTCTGGGTTCGTTACAAGACAGGATCCGATAAGATTACAATCGATCTTTTATCAAATTCAAAGGTCAATCCCTTTGATACCATAGATCATTACGATCTTTACAACAGAGAAGAGGTTACGGAGCTAAGAACAAATTACGAAAACCTTGTAAACAAGGACAGCAAGACCACTTCGGAGAACTTGAGCTACGCACTCATGAATGTCTTCTTCAGAGATTATCTTCATAATTCAAGGACAAATCAGCTTGATGATGATATGAACAGTCTTCAGAAGTACTATGAGATACTTGTCGGAGCAGATGAAGAAGCAGCAAGGCTTGCATGTGTTCAAAGATGCCAGGAGTCAGTCAATGCAGAACGTGAGGTAGAGATTGTCAACATCTTTACCGATGAGCTTGATTACTTATCATATTGTGTATCGGGAACACTCTTCCCGAACTGGTATTATATCTGTCGGCCGATTCCCTCATGGTGGCCGGACTACTTCGAAGAACTCTGGGATGAGCTTCCTGTTGTCGAGAACGAAGAAGAGGACACCGAGCAGACAATCTACGAGGCGGACGCAAACCTTATCAGTGCGGTTGCAGGATGTCAGTCTGCAGCAAGCGATTCGATTATTTCAAATGAAGGCAAGGTGATTGCAGCCGGTACAACGGTACTTTCTGATGAACGCTACAATCAGTACCAGCTTCTCATCCTGAATTCGAAGAATAGTGATACAGTCAGAAAGTGCGACGATGCGGTAGATCATCTTATCTGGCTTGACAATATCGAGGAACAGACAGTTGTCGATCTTGAGAATGAGCTTAATTACCTCCTCACAACTCTCTACCCGAGAAGCATGCAGCGGTATCGCGGTAAGATCTTTGCGGGAGAGAACAGTGAGTATGTTTCGGCAAAGAGAAACGCATCCATCTCAAGAGCAATCCTTAAGAAGATGCTGAAGAGTCAGAAGGATGATGCGAACTCGGAAGCTGCCGAGCTTGAGTTCCTCATTACTGCAATCACTGACAGAATGAAAAATGAAGACGCATTACTCTACATCGATGAAAGACTAGCAGAGTGTCAGGGAGAACTCAAGGATAAGATTAAGTGGGATTACGTTAACGGCGCAGCAACAAACAATTTTGCATCTTACGCAGAGGAGAGCAGAAGCGAGTACGAGGAGTGGCTGAAGCAGCTGAAGAATAAGATTCTCGCGAACATGGGAGGTTCGGATCTCGATTCCGCTCTTGCCACTAAGGAAAAGGCATTAAATGCACTTCAGGATGCACTTGAGTCGGTTCCTGTAGATCAGGCAGGTGCAAAGAAAGCACAGGCAATCATTGATGCATGTGATGAGTTCATCGAATCAATAGGCGGTGATACAACAGCAGTTGATGAGGAGCTTGAAAGTGCCCTTGATGCATTGAACGACGGCGACCTTGAAGCACTTGAGACGGCAATTGAGGCACTTGACAGTTTGAGCGACCTGATGCCGAATACCGTCGGGAATGCACTTGAAGAACTGAAGGAAGCCATTGAAAATTCACTCGGACTCGGCGGAGACGGAAGCGGAACGGGAGACGGAACCGGAGACGGAATCGGAGACGGAACCGGAGACGGAACCGGAGTTGGCACGGGTGATGGAACGGGAGACGGAACAAGCGACGGAACGGGAGACGGAATCGGAGATGGCACGGGAGATGGCATCGGAGACGGAACCGGAACGGGAGATGGAACCGGAGATGGAACCGGAGACGGCACAGGTGACGGAACCGGAGACGGCACAGGTGATGGAAGCGGAACCGGAGACGGCGATGGAACGGGTGACGGTGACGGAATGGGTGACGATCTTGAAGGAAAGACGCTTGAGGATCTTCTTGAAGAAGTAAAAGACATTATTGCAGAGTGCAAAATGTCATCGTCGGGATCGCTTACTACCGAAGAGATTACCGATTATCTCAAGGAAAAGTATCTTGGAGACCTTCTCGGAAATCTGATTGACATGACAGATCCGAATGCACAGGGGGCAATCCTCATTGCACTTGATAAGCTTGGAACCCACCTTGGAGATAACAAGATTTTCGCACTTAACAAATCGCTTGTGAACCAGTTCTACAACGGAGATCCGGTCAACGGAATCAAGCCTAACCCGTACGTATTCTACAGAATCAAGGGAGTGAACGACTATCTCAACACAAGGGTTCTTGCAGGATGTCTCGGATACCGTTACGTATACGATAACGAGGAACAGACGGTTACGATTTCATATAAGTCAATAAAGTACGAGTTCAAGGTTTACAGCGGCGAGATGATTATCGGAGATAGCGGAGAATCTGAAGAGATGACCCGCCAGTCACAGTTTAAATCGACTGTTCATATCCCGAGTGATTTCTCCTATGACAGATTCGGCTGGATGTCCTATCCTCTTCAGAAGAATGATTTCGCGGTAGCGGCAGATGATAAGATGCTTGAAGAAAGTGACGATCTGTTCGAGGAGCTGCTCAAATTGTTAAATAAGTAATGTAAGATACAACAGATAAAGAAGTAATCAGTGAGGTTACACAGATGGCAGATTATTCAATAATTGCAGACATCAGTAATTACATGTGTAAGATGTTCAGAGAGAAGATGTGTCCCGAGCCTATTCCCTCGGCAGGCAACATTCAGGTTTCGTCACCCTCCTCTCAGGACGTTGACTACTTACTTGGTGTGTACCTTTACGATATCAAGGAGATTACCGAGGTATCGAGACCGGAGATGGTAAGAACCGGCAGGGTACAGTTAGCAAGACCGCCAAGGCCTTATACCTTAGAGTATATGGTCTTTGTAAACGGTGCCACCCAGATGGGTCTGGAAGCACCGGATATACAGAAAATAGTGGGAAGGGTTGCACAGATTGTCAATGACAATGAGCGTGTTCTTCCAAGCGATTTACAACCGTGGCTGACAAGTCCCGAGCCCCCGATTTTGTTGACTCAATCGAAGATAACACTTGAGGAAAAGGTTAGGGTTTGGCAGGCGATTAACAAGCCTTATCAGGTCAGCCTCTTTTACAAAGTAGCCCCGGTATTCCTATCGAGCGAGGTTGTAATTGAAACACCGGTTGTAACAGATGCAACCTTCAACCTGGAAACTGCACAGGAAAGGAGGCAAAGGCGCTAAGATATGGCAGTGATACGACACAGACTGGACCTGGTGGTAAGATGTTTGGATGCAGCCACAGGAAGTCCTATAGGAGATTCAGATACCCTGTTCCGAAAGGATGGAGAAAGCTTTCGCATGGCGGCTAAAGGCGGAGGCATTTTCTACCTGACAGGAATCGAACGTGTCAGCTTCCGGCTTCGAATAGATATCCAAGGATATGAAGCCAAGGAAGTATATGTTGATTACGATGAGCTGGATGAAAGAATCCCTGAACTGGAGTTATTCTTCCTGCCGAAGAAGGCACTTTCCCTCGAAGGCGTGCTGCCTGGTATCACAGACATTAGGGCTGTGGACGAAGGTTCATCTAACTGGTTTATCAGCAGTTATAATGCTAAGAAGCAAACCATCCAGTTATTCAACCGTCACCAACTCCGCGTGCAGCATTTTCACTATGGAGTGATCGATGCAGAAACAGGTGAGTTCGAATGCTTTGACGTTGTCGGTGAAAGCGCAATCGAAACTGTTACACTGAAAGCACCACTCCAAAAGGAGCCCAGGACCAATGCCCCGATAGCGAGGCTGATTCCGGGCGAGGTTTTTGAAGACGGACGGTACATTTTAAGAGTACCGGACGACGGTGCGAATCAGAACTACATTGTGAGATTCGTAGTGAATGGCGAGAGCTATTTCCAAAAGATTGATTTTAATAATCTGTCGGAAAACATGCTCATCGCGGAAGCGAAGAACGAAGTACCGCAGGAAAATGAAACGGAGGTGGAAGCCAAATGAGTCTTGCAGTTGTTACAGGAGCAACACTCAGCTGTCCAATGGCATTTCCACCCGGGTCACCCTCGACCCTGAACGTATCGAGTCAGACGAGCGTGACTGCAGAAGGAAAGCCTATGGCAACAATTAAAGATGCATCATTCGTAAGCAACGTAGCACCGTTTTCGATGTGCTTCTCACAGGCAAATCCCGCGGTAGCAGCGGCTACGGCCGCAGCACTTGGTGTTCCGACACCATCATCGTGTCTGGGAACTTTCGCAGGTTTCTGGACAATAGAGCAGACCAAAGTGACTGCCGGAGGCGCTCCCTGTCTTACACAAGGCTGTACATTGACCTGTGTGTATGGAGGAACAATACAGATAACAAATCCGGGACAGTCGAAAATAGTTCTTTGAAAGGAGAATATGAAGTATGGGCGAATATTTATCACCGGGCGTTTATGTTGAGGAATATGACAATTCACCGCGTTCAATCGAAGGAGTTGGCACAAGTACAGCCGGCTTTATCGGACTTGCTGAGAGAGGACCCGTAGTAGGTGCTCCTACACTCGTAACAAGCTTTTCAAGCTTTACAAAGCAGTTCGGCGGATTCTTAAGTGAGTTCGTATTTGGAGAGTACAGATATCTTGCAAACAGCGTAGAGCAGTTCTTTATGAACGGTGGAACAAGATGCTTCATCGCAAGAGTTATCCCTGAGGACGCAAAGTGCGCACAGGCTAAGAAGGGTATCCTTACACTTACGGCAGCTAACGAAGGTAAGTGGGGCAACAAGATTCAGTTTACAATCGGATCGGTTACAAAGAAGAAACTCCAGATTGTTGCTAAGGATGGTGATGCATTCAAGGCTAAGAACGCTGACGGCTTCAAGGAAGGCGACATCGTTGTTTGCGAGGGTGAGTACAACCGCATTACAGCAGTTTTCGATGACAAGATCACATTTGCAAAGCCCTTCAAGGCCAACATCGTTGATGCTGAGATCATCCCGAAGGTGGTTCTTTACCTCGTTGAGTATGATGCTCAGGTTAAGTATAACGATGAAGTTGAGACCTACACAGGTATGAACTTCAATCCTTCATCAGCTAATTACATTGGCGTTAAGATGGAGAAGAGCGATCTTGTTAAGGTAGAGCTTGCTCCTTCAAAGACCGAGAATCCCATTGCTGAGATTTACGGTAAGGATGAGCCCGGTCTCATCGTTCTTGCAGGCGGTACAGACGGTTCCATGAGCAAGGTATCGGCAGCTACCTTCATGGGCAAAGATGATGGCCCCGGCAAAAGAACAGGTATTGCTTCATTCGTTGAAAATACAATCGTAAGCATGATCGCAGTTCCCGGCATCACAATCCCTGAGGTTGTTGTTGACCTTGTAGGACACTGCGAGAGATTAAAGAGCAGATTCGCAGTTCTTGATATGCCTAAGGATCTTACAAAGACAAAGGACCTTATTGAGTACAGAGGTCTCATCGATTCTACATACGCAGCTATGTACCATCCTTGGATCCAGGTATTTGACAGAGCTACAAACAAGCCCGGATTTGTTCCTCCGGCAGGAGCTATCATGGGTGTTTACTCAAGAACAGACATCGAGCGTGGTGTTCATAAGGCACCTGCAAACGAGACTGTGGCATGTACAGGACTTAAGGTTAACTATACACAGGGTGAGCAGGATATCCTCAATCCCGAAGGCATCAACCTTATCCGTGTGCTTCCCGGACAGGGCATCAGAGTCTGGGGCGCAAGAACAGCAAGCAGCAACAGCGCTTTCAAGTATGTAAACGTAAGAAGACTCTTCATCTATGTAGAAGAGAGCATCAAGGCAAACACCAACTGGGTTGTTTTCGAGCCCAACGATGCAACTCTTTGGAGCAGAGTAGCACTTACAATCTCCTCATTCCTTACAAATATGTGGAGAAGCGGTATGTTAGCAGGCTCAGTACCTTCAGAGGCATTCTTTGTTGAGATCGGTACAACAACAATGAGCAGAGATGATATCGATAACGGTCGTCTCATCTGCAACATCGGTATTGCACCTTCAAAGCCCGCAGAATTCGTAATCTTCAGAGTAACCCAGCATACAGCTGAGTCAGGCGGAGGCGGCGAGGAGTAATCACTTAACCCGCAGCAAACCAAACAAAAATACTTAAGAAAAGGAGAAATAGATTATGGCTGCTACAGGATATGATAATGGATCAGGACTTGCTTATCCGTTGACTAAAATGAACTTCCTCGTTACTGTCGACACAGTAACAGGAACAGCTGCTTTCAGCGAGGTTACAGGAGTTGAGGCATCAGTTGATGTTATCGAATTCCGTCAGGGTAATGCACACAGCTTAGCACCCGTTAAGATTCCCGGACTTGTTAAGCACGGCAATGTAACATTAAAGTATGGTTACACAGAGGCAAGCGCATTCAAGACATGGATTCAGGAGTGTGTTTCCGAAGTAAGAGGTGAGATGCCTCGTAACAACGTTCAGATCGAGCTCATCGACATCAATGGCGGTGCTCCCAACGCTAAGGTTGAGTCAGTTACCGGCACAAAGGTTTGGGTTCTCAAGAACGCCTGGGTTGCAAAGTACACAGGTGCAGATCTCAACGCTACCACATCAGAGGTTGCTATCGAGTCTGTGGAGCTTGCATATGAAGAGCTCGTAATCCCGAACTAAGCACCATTAAGTCCGGTTTTTCCGGATAGTGATTAAACGATTGACGTTTTTACCCTCCGAAGGAGAAAAAGCCTTCGGAGGGTGAAGGCGTTTTATCCCCGTCCCCGGTATATCAGGTTTTTTACGGGTGGCAGGGCAATAAGAGAAAGACCCGACAGCGGGTCGCGATATCATAACGGAGGGAACAATGCAGACAGAATATGAATTCGAGTTACCGAAGGGGTATATTGACACATCAGGTCAGATTCACAAATTCGGAAAGATGCGCCTCGCAACTGCAGGCGATGAGATTACGGCAACAAGGGACCCCAGAGTTCTTTCAAACCCCTCCTATCTGACAATAGCAATTCTTGCAAGAGTCGTAACGGAGATTGAAGGCGTCAATATCATTTCGGCGCAGACGATTGAAAAGCTGTTTACGGCGGATCTTGCATTTTTACAGGATATGTATCAGAAGATTAATGACGTTGAACTTCCTACCATGACTGTTGTGTGTCCTGAATGCGGATGCACACATGAGGTTCCGATAAATTTTACGCGAGAGGGATAAAGCTTTATCCTAAGGATGAGCTCTACAAGGAGATGTCCTTCATCTCATATTACTTCCACTGGAGTAACGATGAGGTGCTTGCACTTGAACATTCTGCGAGGAGGAGATGGTGCGAGGAGATCTCATCGATCAACAAGAGCCTGAATCCCTCAGACAGTAAATCAAAGGAGAAGAGTATTCTCGAATGGGGTAAGTAGGTATACGGGAATACCTTGAAAGCAACTGATAAATTGACGACCGGAGGCACATTATGGGACACTATTATCCGACCATAGATGATGACAACACCAATATATTCGTCTCAAACGAAGGACGCCAGATTCTCACAAATTTCAACTTTATGCTCAGAGTTGAGGGTATCTACGACGTTCCCTGCAAAGCAATCCGCGCATTTACAAGGGAAAATGAGTACGAGTTTATTAAAGAGGGTGGTCTCAATGATTATGTTCACATGAGGCGCCGTCAGATCTCAAAGCCTTTCCAGCTTGTAGTTGAAAGGTACGCAGCAGTTGACTATGTTGATCCTCTCCCTAACGGTGCTGAGCTTACGCTCCCCGTTATTCTGATGATTTCAAATTACGTCAACAGCTTTGGCGATGCAAAGAGAACCTACACCTTTACGGGCTGCAGCGTTATGAGTAAGGAATTCGGTGAACTCGATGCCGAAAAGGGCGGTCTTCTTACGGAGACGGTTACTATCGGCTACAGAGAGATGCTCTGTGTCGATCTGCCCTGGAGAATTTCCGCGGATGATGATGAGTACTGGAACTTCTATCATCCCGACGGAAAGAGGCACTGGAATCATGACTCTCTTCCGAGTACATTCCAGACTGCCGTATTTGATTCAAATGGCAATCTGTCATCAATAGAGCAGATAGCCGGTGACGGATATGCAGGTACAAACGCCGCGAGAAATTACGTATTAAGCCGTGATTACACGGAGAATAAGAGCGCACTCGTGAGTGATGACGAGGCGGTTGCGGCTCAGATTTACAAGGTTGATATCGATTCGGCGGGTAATCCGGTAAGCGGAGTTGCGGCAGCGGATGTAAAAGACTTCAAGAGTGAGGCCTACGACATCAACAACGGTGTGGCTCCTGTCCGCGCTATGACCGATACGAGCGGCATTATCGCTCTTCCCACAGAGAACAGGTTCCATGACAGGTACAGCTTCCGCGATAATCTTCAGACTAATGTCCGCGCGATGACCGGTGAAAACGGAACAAACGTGAGCGTCGGTGTTGGTGAGGACGGATCGACTGTTCTCTCCGATGCGGAAAAGGTTAATTTCAAGAAGAAGTATAACTTTACAAGTGATAAGACAAAGAATGCGAGGGCGCTTACAGCTCCCGAGATTAAGCATACAGCCGGTCAGTACGGCAGCAAACAGCAGGAGGGCGGCAGGAAGGTCACAGGTGACATTGCTGCGAAGTACGAATTTACGAAGGATGGAAAGACGGGAAGTCTTGAGGCAGTTCGTGCAATGTCAGTTTCGGGTACACCCGGAAAGACAAAGAATCCTAAGGTTGGAGACGGACAGCGCTACGGTACCGCAATCGATACGACCTTTAAGAGCCCTGCTTACAGCATTAAGAATGATGACATTAAGAATGTCAGATCGATGGGCACAGACATGGGCAAGCCCAATCAGGTAACAAGGCCGGCTGGACCCGAGGGAACAAGCTATGCGGGATCGCCCAACCTTGTTATGAAGGACAGAGAGAATTACGATTTCACAAAGGATCAGACAAAGAACAGGTCGGCACTTACCGCTCCGAGCATTACGCATAAGGGCGGACAGTACGGTTCGGCAGAGCAGTCACAGGCGGGAGTTGATGCACTTAACGGCGCATCTCTCGCAAGGAAATACGTCTTTACGAATGGCAAGGAGGGCAACCTTCAGAACGTTGCCGCACTTCAGCGTGATCCTTCGTCACCTGTTCAGATTTCAAAGCCTGAGGGCGTCGGCGGCGAAATCCGTTACGGTGCTTCACGAAACACCTCAAGGGAACTCAAGTCGGTTCCCCGCTACAGCCTGAAGAGCGACGGACTTACAAGCAAGCATGCGATGCAGCTTGATCCTTCATCACCTGTTCAGGTTTCTAAGCCTGTGGGCGTTACCGGAGAACTCCGCTACGGAGCTTCGGCTGACAATTCAAAGGAGTTCAAGAAGAGACCTGCTTACGAATTAAAGAAGCATCTGCTTACAAATCAGCATGCGCTTACGGCAGAATATTCCGGAGAACCCGTTAAGGTCACAAAGTCACAGGCAGCCGACGGAAGCATTGTTTACACAAGCTCACCGACTACGTCGAAGGAGATCAAGAGTGCTGCGTACAGCATAAAGAAGAATGATCTTATAAATGTAAGGGCGATGTCGGCCGATCCCGGAAAGCCTCTCCAGGTGGCAAGAGTACAGGGTCCTTTAGGTACAAGATATGCCGGTTCACCGAACTCTGTAATGGATAACAGAAACAATTACAATTTCACGACGGATCAGACAAAGAATGCAAATGCAATGACGGCTCCTTCTATAAAGCATGTCGGAGGAAAATTCGGATCCGCAGAGCAGGGTGACGGAAACTCAATCGCTGAAAGCGGCAGCGGCATCAAGGCAAAGTACGTCTTCAAGAGCGGAAACGAGGGAAATCTTAAGAATGAACGTGCGATGGCACTTATTCCCGGAAAACCCGTTCAGGTTGAAAAGCCCGGAGTGTCGGGTGAGCAGCGCTACGGTGATTCCGCACCGTCGTCGCAGTATAAGACGGGTGCATGGAAGATGACGCCTGGTAATGTCACGACAAGCAGAGCAATGAAACAGGACGGCGCTGCGACCGGCGGAGCAAACATCAAGTCTGAGGCGTGGAAGATTGCGGCAGGAAAGACTGCTACAAGCAGAGCGATGACTCAGGATCAGCCTCAGAGTACCGGAACAAGCTTCAAATCACCGGCATGGAAGATGGAAAAGGGAAAGATTGCCGGAATCAGGGCAATGACTAGCGATCAGCCTAAGGGTAAGGGAACCGATTTCAAGGCGGCAAGATGGAACGGGAAGACTCCCGTGGGACGTCACGAGGATGTTAAGCAGTACGTCGGCAACGGCAGAGGTATCGAGAAGAGAAGATGGCTCCCCGTTGAAAGCCATGAGTCCATCCTGAAGTAATCTGAGCCCGCAGAAGAAAGAAGAGTAATCGGAAAGGAGAAGACGTGTTAACAATAAGACCTGTTATCGAAACAAAGAGTCTTTCTCCTATCTGCAATACAACCGACCCTCTCTCGGAGAGGATCAGATCGGAATACGATGTGATGCGGGCAGAGTTTACGCCCGAGGAGCTCTTGCATCTTGTAACTGAGCCCTCTGACATATTCCTTCAGGAGGGAAGCATCACAACAATCGTAAATGATACGAGAGTATTAAATGACAACCGTGTCAAAATGGACGTCATCAACAACCTTATGAACAGGCTTGTCCTTTACAACGAGGGTAATCTTTCCTACAGGGACACGGTCTATGTCGAGAATGTTATCAGAAGGCTTGGCATTACAGATGTTTCAAACTTCATGAAACAGGTTCATAATCTTGAGACGGAACAGCTTCAGACGAACGAGCTTGTGAATGTTTACATTGAGAATGTGAACAGGCTTAGAAACGTGGTAGAGGCCGCAGGAGGGCCGGAATATGAACAGCCTTCTTCAAAGAGCGAAGAAGCGCAGGGAACAGCAAAGCCCGTTTACTACATGCATAATGACATCTACCGCAGACTTGACACGGCAAATGTCTATCATGAGCTCTCACTTATACATGCGAGTCTTCCCGGAAAGGAAGAAATCGTGGAAGAAGCGCAGATGGCAATGGCAGAGCAGAATAAGGCCGCAAAGCGCATTCTTCTTAACAGCCTTCAAAACTATGTTCGCATGGAATCAAATCCCATCACCGTGCGGACATATAACACCTACGAGGAGGGCGACAGGCTTTCTTCGAGCTCAACGAAGAAGGATGTTGTGGAGAACATGATATCCGCAGTTCTTCTTTCCTATACGGACAAGGCGTTTTCACAGTATCTTCAGTCAAGTCCGCTTTACAGGAAGAACTGGTACGATTTTTCAAAAACGTTTTATAATTCGGCAGAGAACACCTTTAAGAGGATTGAAGAAAATCACAGCTTAGGTGTTGCGAATTTCACAAACGGAACGGAATATCAAAGAGAGATAATAAGTGCTGCCGACCGTGAACTCAGGGTGGTGAGCGAGCTTGTCTACAGGGCAGAAAAGCTTCAGATTCCGGAAGAGGAATCGGAGGAGCTGATAAACAAGACGCTCGAGGTCATCAGGAACTATCGCGAGACCATGAGCACTACGGCAGGAATTGAGAAAAGGATTGTCGAGAGTGAGATAGTGACCGGCGGATCGCCTGTGCTTGTCAACCGCGAGGGTGATGTGTTTGTCACCAGGGAGGGCGAGAGGCTCTCGGTCGAGGAACTCAGGAACCTGATTGATGCCTCGATGACGATTGAAGAGACGAGAAATTATCTGATTTCCCACCCGGCGGAGTACGTCCTTGAAACGCGCAATATCGAGGGGGCCGACAGGCAGATAAATACTCTCGAGCTCACAAACCTTGAGACAAAGACCGATATAACACATGAGGCGGAAATTTCGAGTCTCTCAGAGATCATTAAAGAGACAAGAAGCGAGGTCGAAAGAATCAGGGAAGACCGCACGGCGGACAGCGGGGCCGTAAACAAAGAAGCTTCCAGGCAGAGGATTCTCGATGAGCGTACAAAGGAGATTATTAACCGGTACAAGAACACCGAGAGCCGTTTCTTAGAAAAGAGCAGGAGTGTGGTAAATGTTACGCAAAATGCCGCACCCGTAAACATTGAAGTGACAGAAAATGTACAGCCTGCCGCACAGCTTTCGCCTGAGGAGAGAGAGGCAAGAAATGCCGGGCAGATGAAGCGGGCTCTTGATATAATTAACAATCAGAACCTTGAACGTCTCCGCGAGGTCAGCACCGAGAAGGATGTACTTGTCAGGGAGAGACAGACCCTCACCTTTGACGCCGAAAGAGCAAGGCGCGACATAACAAGGGCATTTCAGGATCCAAAGGCACTTGAGCTTGAGCTCAGGCGCGACATAGAATCCACTCAGGCGGCTGAGAAGCTCTACAACACCAAAGTTGAGAACGTGATGAGCGAAGAGACAAAGGAGATCTTCAGACTTGTAAGTGAGATGAAGAACTCACCGAACAGGATGGCTGCGGAAGGTATTGTAAGACCGGCGACTCCCGAAAGACTCGGACCCGAGCTTGAGATGATCAACCGATCGCTCGAGGCTCCCGCGGTAAACGAGGTCAGGGAGACAGTAAGGACCGAGACGGAGCGGGTGATAAGAGAGAAGGTTCCCGTTGACAGAATCGCAAGCGAGGACAGGCGGTACCGGTTCGAGCAGAGAAAGAACATTGATCTGATTCACAAGTTAAGCGAGCAGGTTACCGACAACGAGGAGCTTATCGAGGAGCTTAAGCGTCAGAACAGCGAAATAAAGAAGATTCAGGAAACAAACAGGACTGAGATCGTCAACAGGACGAACAAAGTCGTTGAAGTAAAAAATGAGACGAATGTCAATGAGGAACAGATAAACAAGAGCAATATCAGACAGTACATCCAGACGGGTGTTCGCGAATCGATGGATGACATTTCGAATCAGATTTTTCAAAGGCTTGAGAAGAAGCTCGAGTCAGACAGGAAGAGAAGAGGCTTTTAAAAGAAGGAGGATAATTGCATGGCAGATACATTACTTGCGAGTCTGACAGGCAACACCGTTCAGGGTGTGCTTACCTTCTATGACGAAAGAAATCCCGACGCCGAGGTAAAGCTTGAGGCAGGTACAACAACCGGAACGTCGGCTACCGCGAGCGGGACAGAGGGAAAGGGAGCAAAGAAAGCAAAGAAGGTTTCGGCATCAAACAAGATAACGGTTCTCGAATCCGTCGATGATGCTCTTGCGGCGTTAGAAAACGATGCCCTCTCAAATCTCGGATTTACCGAGGAGAAGATTTCAAGCACCAGCAGGAAAAGAGTGTATGTGCAGTTTAATCCGTCAGAAATCACACTGACTGCAGTGGGCGGCGGTACTGCTCAGATTACAAACTTCGCAAAAGCGGGAGATGCTGGAAACGGTACTTCAAACCTCGTCTACGGCGGTGTTCCGCCTCGTATTGAGGTCAGTATTCCTCTTATCTTTGATGAGGAAAATAACTGCGAGTGTTTCCTTGCCGACAAGCTGACTCTCAGCCCCACGGCCCTCGCTAAGAATGCAGCGTCACTTTTAAGCGGAGTCCATTCTGTTCAGAAGCAGGTTGAAGGCTTCGTTGCAAGCTGCCGAAGCGATTATATCCGCTATGTAACGTTTTCGTGGGCAGACATGTGCTACACTGGCTATATCAACCAGGTTCGTGCAAGCTACACGATGTTCAGCAATGAAGGAAATCCTGTCAGGGCAAGGGTAAACGTCAGAATCCTCTGCGTCAGCAGTGATGTCGGAGAAGGAAATGTCGGTCCCTGGAAGGATGCATTTGATGCATTTTACGGTGATGGAAGTGCTGAAGTAAGACAGAGAATGGGCCAGAGGATGTCCGGACTTCTCAATTTAGGATAGATTAAAGGAGTTTTTCATGGGTGTTGGGACAAGTCTTGTAAACAGTGCATTGGGTACCACGGCGAAGGCGGGGCTTCTTATCTATCGTCCGGCGGAAGCATATTATACTGCGCTTGATAAGCTTCGTGCCCTTGAAAAGAAGAAAGTCGACGACGAAATCGAAAAGACGAAGGTGGCAGCCGAGAAAGCTGCTTATAAAGCGAGTCTGGACCTTCTGACAAAGTCAAGGATGGCGGTAGGCGGAATGGCCGTGACTGCTCTTTATAAGGCAGTGACGGAGGGCGATACCGTTGCGTCGGCAGTTGCGAAGAGTACCATGATGAACGGATACAAGTACTATGAGTTTCAGTACAATCCCGAAACGATTGAGCTGAGCGGCCAGCAGGGTTCCTTTATGGCAAGGCAGGGTGCTCCTTCATCGGGTCTTAACGAGATGTCAATGACAAATATCGATGCCGAAACAAAGCTTTCCTTCAGAGTTATCTTTGACCAGGTAAACAATCACGATGCGTTCATGGCGAACAAGCTTAATGTGACATCGGTTGCAGACATTGCAAACACCGTAACGATGTTTTGCAACACCTACTCTGTCCAGGGTGATGTTGACGGCCTTTTGGCACTGACTACGCAGCCGGTCACAAGACGTGTGATTTTCTGCTTCGGAAGGATGTTCTTCTCGGGAGAAGTCGAGGCAGTGACGGCAAAGTATACGATGTTCAGTCCCTCGGGCCGGCCTGTTGCGGCGGAGGTCGACTTCAGTATCAGACAGAGCAGGAACTGTAAGGTTAAGACTTCACTTGAGGAGCTTAATCAGTTTGATAACGGATACTGGGATCGTGCTGTCGAAGAATTCTTCGGAAAAGCAGGAGAGGATGCCAAGATTGATCTCAGACCGATCGGGCTTGGTAATCTGCTTAATCTTAACGGCTGATAGGAGAGGAAAATGCCTTTAAATTTTGAAGATCTGAAAGCTACATACGGTGGGTTTAAGATGCCGACGGCAATGATCCAGGCACTCGGAGGTGACGGGATCGACATTGAGACGAAGGCTCAGGGAGCTGTGTTTACCGACATAGACATTGAACTTTCGGCAGGATTTGAAAGCTCGGTGGCAAGCTTTTCCGTTTACAATGTTTTCGACAGCGAGATGGGTGAATATCAGGTCGACGACCTTCTGAAGGTTATCGCCATCGGAACTCCGATCAAGATTATGCTTGGTTACGGCAATTTTTTAAGGACCGTCTTTGTAGGGGTAATTAACCGTGTTACATTTGCCTTTGAGCATCCCGATCTTCCCTATGTCAGGGTCTCGGCGATGGATATAAAAGGCGTAATGATGGCAAACAACTACTCGAAGCAGCTGAAAGCGGATAACTGGTCGGATGCTGTTACAGAGATTTTCCAGGGTTCAATTTATGAGGAGCTTAAGAATTCCGGAGCTATAGGGAAAATCAGCGTGGAACAGACGGAGGACAAGAAGAAGGCTGCCCGGGGCGGCGGTGACAAGAAGAATCCTCCTCCGAACATTGAAATGGTAAGCGAGAGCGATTACGAGTTTGTTGTAAAGGCTGCCAAGAAGAACAATTTTGAATTCTTCGTATTAAACGGAGATATCATCTTCAGGCCGTGCAAGGTTGATAAGAATGTTTTGATGACACTGGCACCGTACAACCTTCTTCGTGATTTTGAAATAGAATACGATGTTGCCGGTCAGGTATCCTCAATCGAGGTCAGGGCAACCGATCACGAAAAGGGAGAACTGATATCATCTAAGACAACGATAGCAAATGCCTGGTCAACGGGAAGCAAGGCAAAGACACTTGTGAAGGGAAATGAAAAGGTGGTTCTTGATTCGACTGTCCATTCAAAGGAAGAAGCCGACATCAGGGTTGCATCACTTGTGGAAGCATCCTCCTACGCCTACGGAAAGCTCAATTGCGAAATCCTCGGTACACCTGATTTCGTGCCCGGAAGATATGTTGCAATAGGCGGAATCGGAGCACCGGCAACCAATTTCTTCTATCTGACGAGCGTGAGACATTGGCTCACAAGAGAGGGTGAGTACAGAGTGTTTTTAAAAGGCGTTACCGCACAGCTTGAATCCTGATGCGCCTTAGGCAGCCGCTTCACCGGAAGTGAACAAAAGTACAGACGACCGGCTATTAATTTGTACCGAAAGGGGAGAGATTCATGGGTCTTTATGAACTCGTAGATGAGATCTCAAACAGACAGATATTAAAGACCGAAGGGGGAGACAACCGGATTATCGGTATCCTCATCGGCATCGTGGAGTCGAATTACGATAAGGATCATCCCGGAAAGATCTGTGTCAGGATTCCTGTGAGGGACGTGGATGCAAACGTGCTCAAGTGGGCAAAGGTGGCTGCTCCCATGAGCGGAGATAAGTGGGGCGTTTACTGGATTCCGGAGGTCGGAGATGAGGTACTTGTTGCTTTTGAGCAGGGAAATATCGAAAAGCCCTTTGTCCTTGGATGTATACCGAGGGAAAAGAGTGCAATAGTAAAGAACGGAACAGAAGAAAAGAACAGATATAAAGATATACAGTCGAGGTTCGGAACTCGTCTTCGTTACACCGATGATGTGAAGAATGAGGGCGAAGAGGACAAATTGGAGTTTATCATGGTCAATAAAAAGATGAACGTGATAATCGACAACAAAACCGAAGAGTTCCTGCTGTATGACAAGGACAGTGAAAATAAGATAGCCCTTCACGGCGATGATAATAAGGGACTTTTAGAGATTAAGCTTGCGAAAAAGCTTGAGATGAAGATAGGTGACAAGATTTCCGTCATCATGAACGGAACAAGCGGTGCCGTGGAGATTACAAGTGACACCTTTAAGGTAAAGACGTCGAAGAATATCATGTTTGAGACGGACGGCGCAACGACCTACAAGGGTAAGTCCATTAAGCTTGATGCGGGGTCATCGCTCGAACTTGCGTCAAGCGGTACGGCGAAGGTTACAGGAAGTGTTATTCAGTTAGGCTAGTGCATCGTCCTGCAAATAACTACACCAAATAACTTGCCTGAATTTCCTACTGCTTCATCA
>JAZLIL010000191.1:0-21158 GCA_045617405.1 Lachnospiraceae bacterium
CCACATTATCCACACTACATGTGTATAACTAATCCCTTTTATCGTACTTTCTCGCCTAATGTAGTCACACTACATCTTGGGGGATGAGAAAAATCCGCCAAAAGCATGACCGGTACAGTATCAAAAAATCAGCTATACCAAAAGCGCAGAATGAATTTTTACACTGCCGGACGCAATTTCGGTGGAAGGCAACAAAAAAAGACAGCGTTCACTACGATACACTGTCTTTATCACGGACTTATTGCTCAGATTTATTTTACCTTATCAAGAGTATAAGTCATTGTTGCCCTGCCAAAAGTTGCCCTAAAAACATCGTTTCCTGCAAAAGGTGCTGTCGGATCGGAATCACCCTTTATCTCGCCCGAAAGAACCTTCTCACACAAAGCAGCCATATCTTCTGCAAGTTCACGGCAGACGGGGTTGTATTTACGTCCCGTTCCGGGGAATCCGCCCTCCTGATAGCGATGGCCGACGTAGAAGGTTAACTGTTCAACATCATTAATCTTTTCAAGGAAACGAAGGATGCCCTTTCTGTACTCGGAAAGCGTCAGTGAAACAGGCAGATGCATCCAGACGAAAGATCCCGAGCCAAGTGCATCTCCGACAAAAACACAGCCGTGCGCACGGTCAAGAAAAGTAATCGAAGCGGGAGAATGACCCGGCAGTTCAATAACTTCAAGCTTTACTCCGCCCCCAAGATCTATCTCATCACCATCATGAATCTCATTAAAGCTTTCGAAATCCATCGATTTCCAGCCACGATACGAAATAAAATGCTCCATTGTTGAGCGTTCTGCAGGCTCATAAAAAACCTCATCAAACTCCTCAATGTGTGAAAAATGATCTCCGTGTCCATGTGTAACGGCAAGTGATACAGGAAGCGGCGTGAGCCGCTCGACCATCGGTCTTATGGGGCCTTTTCCCCAGCCGGTGTCAATGAGAACTGCCTTTTCCTTGCCCTGCACAAGGTAAAAGGAGCTTCCCGTGATATCATCTATGTGCCATACTCCGGGACACAGGGCATTTATGTCGTACATTTCCTTCCTGTCACGTTCAAACATCCATTCAATAAGCTCAGGATTGCTGTAAGCGGCAATTGCACAGGAATGACCGGGAAGTCCGTACTTCTCCTGCATATACCCGGTGGGATACTCAGTATACTTTACATTTTGGCAGCCGATGCTTCTGAGAGCCTCAACACAAAGACCGGTTCCGAAAATCTGCTCCTTTATCTGCTTTCCCATGACCGTACATTCACCGTGGCACGGTACATTTTCATCATCAGCGGCATGAAATGCCCAAACCGGCGTAAATCTGGCCTTACGAACCGTAAACGGATCAAGTGCTCCGCAGATTGGAACAGCGGCGGCAAAGAACTTCGGAAACCGGCTGATAAGGTGCCATGTCCCGATACCTCCGAGAGAGTAACCGGAAAGATAAATCCTGTTTGAATTAATGCTTCCACCAGCGATAAGTCCGCTTATTACAGTCATCAGAACGTTTTCCTGACGTTCATCCGAGTGGATTCTCTCCCTCGGGCACTGCGGAACAAGAATCGCCGAAGGGTGTTCATTCTGAAATTCCACAAGTGAAAAGGGGGTGTTTTCGTATAGCGCGTTGAGAGGTTTAGCATTGTCACGTCCTCTTGAATCGGCTCCGTGCAAAAACACGACAAGGGGCACAGGGTTATCCTGCGCTCCTTGAGGCAAATAAAGTCTGTAATTCAGTTTAATACCCGTGGGATCCTGGTAGAATAGCTCCAAAAAGGACTCCTTGGGAAGTCTGTACCCCTGAAAGACCGTATTTTCATTCATGATCATAAATCTCCTCTGACTTGCGCAGTCAAACTGCCGTTGTATTGATCGATCACTATGGTATCCCCGGCCTTGACACGATCTGCGAGAATCAGTCTTGCAGCCATTGTCTCAACGTTCTTTTGCATGTAACGCTTAAGCGGCCTTGCACCATAGGAAGGATCATAGCCTTCATCAACAATACAATCCTTTGCCGCTTCTGTCAATTCGATTCGAAGCTCTTTATCCGAAATCCGGCTGTTTATCTCTCCCACAATCAGGTCGATAATGCGCCTTATGTCGTTCTTCATAAGAGGAGAGAACATGATTATCTCATCAAGCCTGTTAAGAAACTCGGGACGAAAGCTCGCACGAAGCTGCGCCGTTACGGCCTCCGTGGCCTTCGAATCAATGGTACCGTCTTCCTTTACCCCGTCAAGAAGATAAGACGATCCGAGATTTGATGTCATAATAATGATAGTATTTTTGAAATCAACACATCTTCCCTTTGAATCAGTGATTCGCCCATCATCGAGAACCTGGAGCAAAACATTGAATACGTCAGGGTGCGCCTTTTCAACCTCATCAAATAGAACAACGCTATAGGGCTTTCTCCTGACTGCCTCAGTCAGCTGTCCGCCTTCATCAAATCCGACATATCCGGGAGGTGCTCCGATAAGCCTTGAAACGGAGTGCTTTTCCATATATTCACTCATATCAAGCCTGATCATATTGCTCTCCTCATCGAAAAGACTCGATGCGAGCGCCTTTGCAAGTTCCGTTTTTCCTACACCTGTAGGACCAAGAAACATAAAGGATCCGATGGGTTTTGTCCTGTCCTTGATTCCTGCTCTTGACCTGATTATCGCGTCAACTACTTTCTCTACAGCTGTATCCTGACCAATAACGCGCTCATGAAGTACCCCGCCAAGATTCAGAATCTTATTTCTCTCGCTCTCGTTCAGCTTTGCAACAGGTATCCCGGTCCATCTCGACACGATTTTTGCAATTTCTTCATCGCTTACATTCTCGTGAACAAGGCTCAGTTCCTTCTTGTGAAGAATTTCCTCTTCCTCGTGAAGCTTTTTCTCTATCTCGGGAAGCTTTCCGTACTGAAGCTCCGCCGCTTTGTTCAGATCATAGCTCTGCTGCGCCCTTGCTATACTTGCTTTAACATCTTCAAGCTCTTCTCTGAGTTTCGAGACACGATCGACAGCCCCCTTTTCGTTCTCCCACTGTGCCTTCTTTGCATCCAGTTCATTTTTGAGATCGGCAAGTTCCTTTGAAAGCACCTCGAGACGATCCTTGCTGAGCCTGTCTTCTTCCTTCTTTAATGCAGTCTCCTCGATTTCAAGCTGCATAACTCTTCTCGTGAGTTCATCGACCTCTGTTGGCATACTGTTAAGTTCAGTTTTAATAAGCGCGCATGCCTCATCAACAAGATCAATTGCCTTATCGGGAAGAAATCTGTCAGATATGTACCTGTCGGAGAGAACTGCCGCCGATACAAGTGCCGAATCTGTAATCTTCACTCCGTGGAAAACCTCGTATCTTTCCTTGAGGCCTCTGAGAATCGATATTGTGTCCTCAACAGTAGGTTCTTCCACTAAAACAGGCTGAAATCTTCTCTCAAGAGCCGCATCCTTTTCGATATACTCCCTGTATTCATCAAGTGTCGTCGCGCCGATGCAGTGAAGCTCACCTCTTGCAAGCATCGGCTTGAGCATATTCCCCGCATCAAGTGCGCCGTCTGTCTTTCCCGCCCCGACAATAGTGTGAAGCTCATCGATAAAAAGGATTATCCTGCCGTCTGAATTCTTCACATCCTCAAGAACAGCTTTTAGACGCTCCTCAAATTCTCCCCTGTACTTGGCTCCTGCCACGAGAGCCCCCATATCAAGTGCAAAAAGCTTCTTATCCTTAAGTCCCTCGGGGACATCACCCCTTACTATTCGCTGCGCAAGTCCCTCTACTACAGCTGTCTTGCCTACGCCGGGCTCGCCTATCAGCACCGGATTGTTCTTCGTCTTACGAGATAAAATCCTGATTATATTTCGTATTTCACCGTCGCGGCCGATTACAGGATCCGGGTTCTTACTCCTCGCTTTCTCGACCATGTCATAGCCATACTTGTTTAGCGTATCGTAAGTGTCCTCCGGACTGTCGGTTGTCACCGTCCTGGTACCCCTGACATCAGCGAGAGCCTTCAAAAATCTGTCTCTTGTCAATCCGTATTCCTTGAAGATTGCAGCTACACCGGGGTTCGGCTTTGAAATGAGTGCCAGAAACAGGTGCTCGACAGACACGTACTGATCCTGCATCCTCTTTGCCTCATCCTCGGCGGACAGAAGGGCATCGTTCAAATACCTTCCGACGTATGTATTCGCCGCTCCGGACACCTTTACACGCTGATTCAGGTGCTTTACCGCATTATTCCTGAAATGATCGGGATCAATCTCCATTTTCTCAATGAGCTTGGGAATCAGACCATTCTCCTGACGTAGAAGTGCAACAAGCAGATGCTCCTGTTCAATCTCCTGGTTCCCGTATTCATAAGCCAGTTTTTCGCTGTCATTGACTGCCTCTATTGATTTTTGCGTAAACTTCTGAATGTTCATCTAACCACCTCCCGTGATATAAACGGCTGTCCAACATTCTTTCCGCCCGTTACGCCATCGTTATATCACTAATTGTTAGCACTGTCAAGAGGTGAGTGCTAATTTCTTGTGAGCATGTTTTTTTGCATCAAAAAGGCAGCGGAATAACCGCTGCCCTTTTGATGTGTGAACTACAGTAAATGGCTGATAACGTCACTGTGAGTCATAGTGCTCAGATATACCGGAGGTACATCAAACACCGTCTTGCAGCCGGTCTGACCTTCCGTGTTCAGTCTTACGGCTGCTCTTGCATAGGCTACAAGCACGCTTGATGTGAATTCGGGGTTGGAATCAAGCTTAAGGCTGAATTCCATCGTGTGCTTGTGCTCGCCATCCTCGCCCGTAGCACCTGTCCTGATGACAAATCCGCCGTGGGGAAGACCCGAATGGTCACGCCTCAACTCCTCTTCGGTGATGAAGTGGACTGTTGTATCATAATCAGAGAAATAGTTGGGCATTGTCTTGATTGCAGCCTCGATTGCTTCCTTGTCAGCGCCCTCTTCAGCAACAACAAAGCACTCTCTTTGATGCTTCTGTCTTGCTGTGAGAACAGGATTTTCACCGCTTCTGACGCTTGAAAGAGCGGCATCGACGGGAATCGTGTACTGCTTTGCATCCTTAACACCGGGAATTCTTCTGATTGCATCCGAGTGACCCTGACTTACGCCCTTGCCCCAGAATGTATAATCGTTTCCGTCAAGAAGGATGCTCCCCGAGTAGAGTCTCATAAGTGAGAACAGACCGGGATCCCAACCAACTGAAATGATGGCTGTTTTGCCGGCAGCCTTTGCTGCCTTATCAACGTTTGAAAAGTGCTCGCTGATCCTCGCATGAGTGTCAAAGCTGTCGATACAATTGAACATCGATGCTGCCATCGGTGTTTGAACGGGAAGATCCGTTGCACTTCCGCCACAGATGATGAGAACATCGATTTTATCCTTAAACCTCTCGAGGCTGTCAATCTTCTCGACCGTGGCTGACTTACTGAGTATTGAAACAGATGAAGGATCTCTTCTTGTAAATACTGCGGTAAGCTCCATGTCGGGGGCCTTCTCGACAGCAAGCTCGACGCCTTTGCCGAGGTTTCCGTAACCAAGTATGCCAATTCTGATCATAGGTTTTTCCTCCCAACGATGCAATTTTACACTTTGCCATTTAATTTGTCAAACGTTTTTGAGGTGACTCGCCAAAAGTATCTTTTGCCAAAAACGTCCAAAAACGTCCTAAAGTTTTTGTTGAAACTGTAAAATTGCCGCGTTATACTATAACTCGGTTAAGTTTGTGAAACCGAGATATTCCCCGGAAGGGGCGGAGGATAATATGAAAAGCAAGAGACTGATGAGAGATGAACGTCCGGTTTATCCTAAGAGGGCGATTGGAACAGGCGGTATGCCTTACGGAAATAAAAGTCTGCATTTCGGACACATCGGCGGTGTTTTTATTCATGCTGATGTTTTTGCAAGATTTTTGCGTGACAGAATCGGAAAAGACAATGTAATCTTCGTTTCCGGAACAGACTGCTACGGATCTCCTATTCTTGAGAGCTACAGAAAGCTCTGCGAGACAGGCTATGATAAGAAAATAGATGATTATGTACTTGGAAATCACAACATCCAGAAGGCAACCATGGATTCCTACGGAATCGGACTGAATCTTTTCGGCACTTCCGCTTTCGGAGATTCGGGAAGGATGCATGACAAGATGAGCGACTGGATTTTCCGAAAGCTCTACGACAACGGCTACGTCGAGAAGATGTCGACTCCTCAGTTCTATGATGACGAGCTCGGAGTCTTCCTTAACGGTCGTCAGGTCATCGGAAAGTGTCCTATTGACGGATGCCAGTCCGACAAGGCCTACGCCGAGGAATGCGCTCTCGGACACCAATACATGCCTGAAGAACTGATTGATCCCGTCAGTGCTCTTTCCGGAAAGAAACCTTCTTTAAAAAAGGTAACAAACTGGTACTTCAGACTCGATGAGTGCACCGAAATGATGAAGGATTATCTCGACCGCTGCAAGCGCGAGACAAACATGCGCAAGCACCAGATAACAACGATTGACGAGTTTTTGAAAGAGCCGTTCATATACGTTCCCAGAAAGTACATCAATTCTGAGCAGAAAGGTAACACCAATACGCCCGAAGAGCTTGCCGCACTTGAGGCAAAGCTTCCCGAACACACCACAATCGACGAGCCTAAAAAGCCGAGCGTCACCTTTGTGTTCAAGAACCTCGATCTTCGTGACGAAGCAAAATCAATCCTCGACAATCTGGGAATCCACTACACTTCAGGCAAGACGCTTGTTCCGTTCAGACTTTCGGGCAACGTCGAGTGGGGTGTAAAAGTTCCCGACTGCGAGGACATGAATGACCTTACCTTCTGGGTTTGGCCGGAATCACTCTGGGCCCCCGTTTCCTTCACGCGCACCTACCTTGCTTCAAAGGGCGCAACTGAGGATGAATGGAAGAAATGGTGGGATGATGAGGACGCAACTGTCTATCAGTTTATCGGCGAAGACAACATCTACTTCTACGGCATCGCCGAGATGGCAATGATCGTCGGGCTCAAGTTCAAGAAGGGCGAGCCCGTTGACCTCGACAAGGTGAACTTCCCCCACATCATCGCTAACCGCCACGTTCTTTTTATGGATAAGAAGGCCTCATCGAGCTCCGACATCAAACCGCCCATGGCTGACGACCTGCTAAGCTTCTATTCGCCGCTTCAGCTTCGCATGCACTTCCTCGGGCTCGGTCTTTCAATGAAGAGTGCAAGCTTCAACCCCGAAGCATTTCTTCCCGAAGATGAGAAGCCCGCTGACGGCAAGGGCATCGATCCCGTGCTCAAGGAAGGCAACCTTCTGACAAACGTTTTCAACCGGCTTGTCCGCTCATGCTTCTACTCGGCACAGGCGCACACAAACGGTAAGATTCCTTCAAATGAGGTCAGTGAGAAGATTCGCACATTCATCGAAAAGATAATTCTGGAATATGAAAAGCACATGTACAATCACGACTTCCATCGTATCAGCTACACCCTCGACGAGTACATTCGTGAGCTCAACAAATACTGGGTCAACAATATCAGAATCGCAGACAAGAGTGACGATGAGGAAATGCGTAAGCAGATTCTTGCGGACAGCTTCTACGCAGTCAAGTGCGGCGCCGTTCTGTTTCATCCCATTGTTCCCGATGGTTGCGAGATGATCAGAGAGTATCTGAACCTCGGCGAAGAGCTTTGGAGCTGGGATAAGATTTTCGATCCGCTCCCGTCCTATGTTGATGATCTTTCAACGCACGAATTGAAGTTCCTCGAACCCCGTGTCGACTTCTTCAAGAAGCCCGCATGGCAATTTGAAACAGAAGATGAATAGAATTTCTGAAATAGTAAAAGGCAGCGGTAAAACCGCTGCCTTTTAATTATCTGTTCTTTCGCCCGCCAAGGACACTTCCGCTTCCGAAGTGTTTCTTCTTCACCGGGCACGGCGCTTCAAGCGTTGCTGCTTCCGAAACCGCCGTTTCTCTTTTCTTCGCAGGAATCCGAAACAGTAATTCCGTAAGGCATAAACACGCCCTGCATAAATCCCTTGCCTGCCTGAAGCTCCAAAAGCTTTGAGCCTTCATTGGTAATCTTGGCCATTATGTGACCTTCATTGTCCGAGCCGTAGTAATCGCTGTCAATAACCCCGACCGTATTGTCAAGCCGCAGCCTGTACCTGTATCCAAGACCGCTTCTCGGGTACAGCATAAGCACCCACCCGTCATCGATCCTTGCTCTGACTGTTGTCGGGATTCTGATGCTCTGACCGGGTTCCAGCCGTATCGGCACCGGAGTAAAGAAATCGTACCCGGCAGAGCCTGAGCTCGACCTTTTGGGAAGTACTGCAGCTTCATAGGCGCGAGAAATCTCCTCGTCAGTCATTTCTTCAAAATCCTCACTCATCGCCTTCCTGTACTGTCCGAACGATACCTTTTCAAACTCTGCTATCCTCTGCATTTAAATCTCCTTCAAAAATGCCATGTATCCGAGTTTTGCCTCGTAGACATCGATCTTGCTGCAGACCTCCCACGGTGCGTGCATGTTGTGAAGTGCCACTCCGCTGTCGATGACCTGCATATTGTACTTTGCGAGGATATAGGCAATCGTTCCGCCGCCGCCCTGGTCAACTTTTCCGAGCTCTGAGAACTGATATGACACGTTGTGTGCGTCAAAGGCTGCGCGAAGCTTTGCAATGTACTCGGGATTTGCATCGTTCGAACCACTCTTTCCACGTGAGCCTGTGTACTTCGAGAATGCAAGTCCTCTTGCAAAATATGCACAGTTATTCTTATCCATAGCAGAAGGATAGTTGGGATCAAAAGCTGCCTCAACATCCGAAGAGAGCATGTGTGAGTTTGCAAGAGCCCTTCTCACATTGAGTTCCGAATAGACTCCCATACGGTCAAGTATCTCAGCAACAATGTTTTCAAAGAACATCGATGTCATGCCGGTTGCTCCGACACTTCCGATTTCTTCCTTATCAACAAGTATGCAACATGCCGTGCGGTCGGTCTTGTTTCCAAACTCAAGCAGTGCAGCAAGAGAAGTATACGCACAGACTCTGTCATCATGGCCGTAGCCCATGATCATGCTGCGGTCAAGACCGTAATCACGCGCGGGACCTGCGGGAACGATTTCGAGCTCTGCCGACCTGAAATCCTCCTCCTCAAACCCGTACTTTTCTCTGATAAGCTTTAATATGTTCGCCTTAACGGCTTCCTTCTCCGTATCTTTAAGCGGATAACTTCCGAACAGAACGTTCAGATCCTCTCCCTCGATAACCTTGCTGGCCTTCTTCTCCATCTGCTCCTGTGCAAGATGGATTAAAAGATCCGATACACCTACAACGGGATCTGAGGGATCCTCACCAATCACCACATTAATCACACTGCCGTCCTTCTTGCAGACAACGCCGTGAATTGCAAGCGGAACCGTTACCCACTGGTACTTCTTGATACCTCCGTAGTAGTGCGTCTTAAGAAGTGCCATCTCGCTGTCCTCATAGAGCGGCGACTGCTTCAGATCGAGTCTCGGTGAATCGATGTGCGCACCGAGAATCTTCATTCCGTCTGCAAGAGGTCTTGATCCGATAACAAAAAGCGCGACTGCCTTCCCCATGTTGCTCACATACACTTTGTCGCCGGCCTTGAGCTTACTGCACTTTGAAAGCTCCTTGTAGCCGTTTGCCTCTGCAATCGCAACAGTCTCGCGAACACATTCCCTCTCGGTCTTGCATCGGGATATAAAATCCTTGTATTCATCACAAAATGCGAAAACATCTTTCAGCTGCTTCTCGTCATATTTTGCCCATGCGTTCAGCTTCTTCTCTTCGTCTTTTCCCTTCTTTTTTGCTGCCATTCCGGTTCCTCCTCAATTTCCTTTCTTCCATTCCTCACTACAATTCCTTCCGAAGCTCGCAAAGTCTCTTCAAAAGGTCTTCCATGCTGCTCTTTTCCATGAATTCCGCTTCCATAGTGTGCACCGCTTCGGTAATCCTTTCGTTTTCGAAACGGCGCTGGGACAGCTCGTATATCGTCTGCATTATAGAATCTTTATCATTCTCCGATATCCCCTTATCAATCCGGTCGAGCATGACCTTCACACCTTCAACACCTAGATTTCCTCTCACAATGCTGTTGTCGTTTCTGTTTATGAGATTCTCAACCATCTTTGAAAGCTTTGTCATGTACTTTATCAGAATATCAACATCTTTTTCAATATTGTCGAGGCTCTCGGCGCGCAAATCTCCGATAATCTGCAAAGCCTTCTCTTTAAGCCAGCTGTCCCCGACTTCCTCCGCCTTCATCGAGATTGCATAGATTGTGAGATCAAGGCTCTTTCTGTCATGTTTTGACAGATAGTGTCTGATAAGCTCGCATTTCGAGCGGTTTCTGGTACAGAATTCGACAAGTGCATCCCTGTAGGCATTTCTGCTTCCGAAACGCTTTATTGCCGCAGTTGCGTTGAGTCCCATACGTTCAAGCTTCCCGATTTCGGAAAGGACACTCAGTTCATTTGAATTCTGATTTGCATTACCCTTTTCTGAAATGTCGATGTCCTGATTGATTTCAGCCGTAAACACAGATCCCTCGCCGAAGCGATCAGCGTAACGCAGTCTGCCTCCCATGTACTCGCAGAGAGTCTTGACCTTCAGGAAACGAAGAATGTCACCCTCGCTTCCCGACTGACTGATTTCCGGAATCTCTTCCTTCCCCTCGAGTACGGCAACCATCGATCCGCAAAGCGCCCCCTTACTGCTGTCGGTCACCTCAATACGCAGTCCCACGGAATTCTGAGATGAAATCATGCCATAGAGATACAGTCTGACATTTCTCCCGTGAGATACATTCGCTGCATTGATGACCAGCTTTCTCATAATCTGCCTTACACGGGAAACATCGCCGATAATACTTTGCGGAAGCTCTTCATCAACCTCTATCGTAAGGTTAAGCCTGTCCCCGAAGCGTGCTCTCATCTGTTCGCCGACATCCTCTGCCGCGGTTCTCGGGCTGTAGGGAACGGGAACAAGCTTGAACTGACCTGTTACCATCTTTGCAATGTCGACGAGATCATTTGTGTTTTCAAACAGAACTCCTGCCGCAGTGTTAATCTCCGCAAGCCCTTCACTGATCTTCGGATCAAGCTCCTGCTGCAGCATCAGCTCTGTGGAACTGAGAACGTCATTCATCGGATTTCTCAGTTCATGGCTGAGATATACAATATACTCACAGAATGTGTTCGGTTTAATAAACTTCTTATGTTTCATACTGTTCTCCTATAGTGTTAAAGAAAAATCCTGTTCAAACCATCCCGTATCACAATTTTCGGTTCTTTCACAAAAAAACCTGCCCTAAAAAGAGCAGGTTAACCAATCTGCACACATGCTCGGCAAGTGTTGTTTTATCCGATTACCTTCTTTATTGCCTCAAGAACACGATCTGCCTGGAAAGGCTTAACAATGAAGTCTCTTGCCCCCGACTGAATGGACTCGATAACCATCGCCTGCTGACCCATTGCTGAACACATGATGGCTACTGCAGAGGGATCCTGCTCCTTAATCTTCTTAAGAGCATCAATACCACTCATTTCAGGCATTGTAATGTCGAGCATAACCAAATCGGGTTTCGTCTCTGCATACTTGGCAACTGCCACTGCTCCGTTCTCTGCCTCGCCGGCAACCTCGTAACCATTCTTCGTCAGAATGTCCTTTATCATCATACGCATGAACGCTGCATCATCACAAACGAGAACTCTTTTACCCATAGTTTCCTCTCCTATCCGATATATATTTCCTTTCAGCCAATCGGAAAAATGTATCATCTGACTAAATAAATCTAATAGTATGATAACTTACGAATTAAACAATGTCAAGTCGCAAAATCACATATTGACTAGATTTTATTTATTATTTATCTTGTTTTGCAAAATGGCTTTCAAATCATCAGTAGAAAAAAGATATACACTGTTGCAGAAATGACATTTCAATTCGATCGGCTCCCCGTCAGCAATCATTTCCTCAATCTCTTTCGCTTCGATACTGTATAGTGCCTTCTCCACTCTTTCACGGCTGCAGTCGCAGACAAATCCCGTTTCCGGCTTGTCTGTCAGAACGAGTCCGAACTCGTCAAAGAGCTCGTGAAGAATTGCTTCGGGAGTCTCAAGCCGGCGAAGCATTGTCGTAATACTATCGGCTCCCGTCAGCTTCTGTTCAAGCTTTCCGACAAGCTCATCATCCGCAAACGGCAGAAGCTGAACAATAAAACCTCCCGCCTGAGCAACCTTTCCGTCAGGTCCCACAAAAACACCGAGTGCAACAGATGAGGGTGTCTGCTCGGAATTCGCAAAATAGTATGTCAGATCCTCTGCAATCTCTCCCGAAATAAGCTCCGTCTGACCGACAAAGGGCTCCTTAAGACCAAGATCCTTGATAACGCTCAAAAAACCTGCGCCGAGTGCTCCCGACACATCAAGCTTTCCGTTTTCTTTGAGAGGAATATCAACATCAGGGTTGTTGACATAGCCCTTCACGCGTACAGCCGTCATATCAGCGTTGTAAGAAGAGGTAACCGTGATTCCTCCGATCGGTCCTGCACATGCCACCTGAAGTGTCATGACATCCGCTGCGTTCTTTTGCATTGCTCCCATCAGCGCACCTGCCGTGGCAAGCCTTCCGAGTGCTGCGGTCGCAGTATTTGTTGTATTGTGTGTGATTCTGAGCTTCTCGACCATTTCTTTTGTCGAGGCTGCAAGAATCCTCACCGCATTGTCAGCTGCCGTAGCTCTTACTATATAATCTCCCATTGCTGTCTCCTTCTATCGCTTTGTGCAGACGAAATGAAAACGCTCTGCATTTCTTCCGGCCGGTTCCGCCCTGAATCCGTCTTCCTCTTCCGAAAGCTCGAAAACCCCCGCCGCGCAAAGCCCGGCCTCCTTAAGAAGCGACTTTACCTCCTTTACACTGTAGGCACGCTGCTCGTGAACCTCGTCAAAGCGCCTGTAGATGCCTTCATCTTCATCCAATAGCTTAAATCCCGTTAGCACGTACTCGTTTATCTTCGTCTCCGGATCAAAATGATTCTCCCAGACAAGGCTAACGTCATCATAATCAAGAAATCTCGTGTCTTCGCCCATTACCTTCTTATACAGGTACTCCGTCTTCAAATCAAAAATGAACACCCCGTCGGGATCGAGGTAGTTGTTTACAAGCTTAAACACTTTAAGAAGGTCGCCCGGATCGGTGATGTAATTCATGCTGTCCCCGACTGAAACAATTGCCCTTACTGTCCCGTAGAGCTCAAATTCACGCATATCCTGGTTCAGGTAGAGAATCTTTCCCGGTTCCTTCTGCTTATCCTGCGCAATCGCGAGCATATCCTCCGAAAGATCTATCCCGATCATATCAAACCCAAGGTCCGCCATCATCTGCGTGGCGGTTCCGGTCCCGCATCCGAGTTCGCACACAAGTCCGTCCCTGATTCCGTAGAGTTCAAACATTCCCCTGATAAAATCCACCCAGAGTCCGTAGGGCAGATCTTCCATATATACGTCGTAGTCCCCGGCAAAATCCGTATACGCTTCCATATAAACTCCTATTCAACACTCATCGTTTCGCCAAAGCAAAACGAGTAAATCAGTTTTTCCTTTACCTTCTTTGAAAGAATCCTCTCTATCGCTTCCGCATAGAGCTCAAGCTGTGCCTTGTAGCGCCTGATAAGAAGCCCCCTGTCATTTTCCGGTACCCTGTCTGTTTTGTAATCGAGGAGCACAATTCCACCTTCCTCTTCAAAGAACACATCTATAATTCCCTGCACAAGCACCTTCTCAGTATCAGGGTAGCTTTCGTCGACCCTCGAAGCTTCAATCTGCATAACGAACGGCTGCTCAACCTTCATTTTCCCGTTTGCCGCTGCCTTTCGCATTCTTGCCGCAATCGGGCTCTCAAAGAATTTTGCAAATTTGTTTTTGTCAATCATGTCACATTCGTCAGTGGTAATGATACTCCTTTTAACAAGCTCTGCCAATCCTTCTTCAAGTGTTTTTTCGTCCGTCACCCTTGTAAAATCAAGGATCGCAAGCACCCTGTGGTAGAGCGTACCTCTGAGTGCCCCGCCTGAGGGTGTCTGCGCTTTTGCCATGCCTCCTGAGGGTGTCTCCGTTTGTTTCGTGCCTCCTGAGGATGTCTCCGTTTGTTTCGTGCCCCCTGAGGATGTCTCCGTTTGTTTCGTGCCTCCTGAGGATGTCTCCGCTTGTGTTACGACGCCGGGCGCCTCTTCGCCAACAGGCTCCTTCGAAACGTCGGTCACTTCAAACATGGCATCCTCTTCGAGCATGCTCTTCTTCTTTATAAAGGAAACAGACACCTTCACAGGTATGTTCTCATCCCTGCCGACGTAGGTGTAATCTCTTGCTTCCTTAAGGCTTCTAAGATAATCATCCGAAAGCGGAGCCTCGTTCCCGTTCTTCTTCTCCTCACTGTTACCGTTTCCGATACAACCTGTCAGGCGAAGTTCTTCGGGACGCAAAACCTTCACGTCAAAATATTTATTGTTAATGGCAAAGGGCGCTATAAGATCAAGATAATTGTTTATCCTGACGAGTCTTCCATAGGAAAGCGGACTGTCTCCCGCTTCAATGCACACCTTGCTCCACTCATCAAGTTTCCTGTCTGAGTTTTTGGCCGTTCCGACGATAATCAGCTTTTCCCTTGCCCTCGTAAGTGCAACATAAAGTACTCTCAGCTGTTCGCCGCGCTCATCATTGTTTATTCTGCAGGAAATCGCCTTTTTAAAGAGCGTTTCCCGTTTTGTCCTCTTCTCAAGATCAATCCTGTCACCGCTGATGCCAAGCTCGGGATGAATAAGAACGCTTCCCGAGGCATCCATCGTATTGTACCTTGATGCCGAATCGGCAAGAAAAACAACAGGATACTCAAGTCCTTTGCTTCCGTGAACGGTCATTACTCTGACAACATTACCGTTTTCCACGGAGGCTTCTCCGTAATCGCAGTCATATTCAGTGATTCTCTCCACGTAGCGGAGGAAACTGAACAGACCCGAATAGCTTGTCTCCTCGAAGCTTACCGCAAGAGACGAGAGCATCTCAAGGTTTGCCCTTCGCTGCTTTCCTGCCGGCATGCAGGATGCATAGGCAAAAAAGCCCGTCCGGTTGTAAATCTCCCTGAGCAGTTCGGCTACCGACAGATACGGTCTGATTTTTCTAAGGTCGTCAATCAGTTCAAAAAACGCCGCAAGCTTCTTTTTCACCTCAGCGTCTTCACTGTCGTTTTCGACATACGCTCTGGCCATGTCGGAAAGATGACGTTTCCCGCCGCCTGCAATCCTGATAAGTGCAAGCTGCTCTGCTTTAAAGCCGCAGATTGGTGAATAAAGCACGCCCGCAAAGGGAATGTCCTGCTTTTCGTTGTCGATCACTCTTAAAAGATCGAGAATAATCCTCACCTCATATGTGTTGAAAAAGCCGCTCTTTGACACCGCAGCGCAGGGAATTCCCCTTTCCATAAGCTTATTCACGTAAACATCGGATTTCGCTCTCACCGACCTGAGCAGGATTACGATATCGCTGTAGCAGAGCGGTCTGAATCCACCCTTCCCATCGGGAATCAGCATGCCGTTCTTTTTATCCGTGAGCTCGCCGATTCTCTTTGCTATCGCCGCTGCCTCAAGTTCTCTTGCGCTTTTCTCCGAAGCCTCGTCTTCCGTCTCATCACCTGTCAGAATAATCTCTTCCGTTTCTTCTGATTCTCCCCCGTCTGATGCGGGATCGACCAGGATAAGCTCTGCCTTCTCCAAAAGACAGCTTTCGCACGAAGGTACCACGGTCCATGCGTCCCCGCGTCCCGGGCAGAGCCTCGCTCTCCCGTCGTAGCTGACATCGCCCACCGCTTCAGTCATAATCTTTTCAAATACAGAGTTAATCGCCTCAAGGACTACGCCACGGCTTCTGAAATTCTTTCCAAGATCAATCCTTCTGTTGATTGACAATCCGTCAGAATCATCCATCTCACAGGCAAAGCTTTTGTACTTTTCATTGAAGATTGAAGGTCTTGCTTTCCTGAATCTGTAGATGCTCTGCTTGATGTCGCCAACCATGAACAAATTCGGAAGATTACCGGGTTCTCCCGCAATCACGTGGAAAATTTTGTCCTGAAGGTCGTTCGAATCCTGATACTCGTCGCACATTATCTCGCAGAGGCTTCTGCGAAGCTCGAGTGCAGGCGGAAGCGGAGCATACTTCCCGTCCTTCTTTTCGGCAAGAATCCGAAGGGCAAAGTGCTCGATGTCGCCAAAATCAACAACATTTCTCTTTCTTTTTGCCGCAGCGAACTTCTCCGAAAACATCCTGACTGTGTCAATAAGCGTCTCAAACACCGTCGCCGTTTTGTTAAGATCCGAGATAACGTCCCCTGCCGGCAGTAAAAAGAACTGCGCCACGTTTTTCTTTAAGATATCCTTGTTATCATCCCTGCAGCTCTTTGCTGCATCCTTGATTACCGGATCGTATCCCTTCTTCGCACGCGGAAGCGTATCAAAGGACGCGGATGCAGCAAGCTCCCTGACCCGTGTGTAGTCTCCGTTTGCCTCTAGAAGCCTCGCGGCAAACGCCTTCTCCTGTTCAAAAACAGGGATATAAGAAGCAATCCCCTCGTCCGTCATCGCGAGTCGTATTCCCTCTTCGTAGCGTGCAATGCAATCTGTAAGGAGCTTTTCAACATGTGAAAAGATGTACTTCATCCACTCCTTGCCGTTAAGATCGTTTTCGTCCTTCGCTCTGAGGTCGGACGCGATTCTGCCCAGCCATTCTTCGGGATCGGCAAAACTGTCAGCCTCGCCGTAGAGCTTCAAAACAAGCTCACCGATTTTCTCATCGGAATTCTTCCCCGAATAACTCTCTACAAGGCGCAAAAAGCTCTCACTGCCGTTCATATAAAGTTCCTCAAGCAGTTCGTCCAGACAGTCCCTTTTGAGCATGGCAAGCTCGTTCTCATCGGCGACCCTGAACGACGGATCGAGATCAATCAGATGAAAATACCCCCTTACAACCTCAAGACAGAACTTGTCTATTGTCATAATCCGCGCATTGTTCAGAAGAACAAGCTGGCGCTTAAGATGCTCGTTATCAGGCTCAAGCGTCACCTTCTCCGCTAATGCCCTGCCAAGGCGCCCCTTCATCTCCTCCGCCGCCGCTCTCGTAAACGTCACAACAAGAAGAGAATCGACATCGTAAGGGTGCTCTCCCTCCGAGATTATCCGCAGTATTCGCTCTATAAGAACCGCCGTCTTTCCCGATCCCGCTGCCGCAGAAACAAGCAGATTTCTGCCCCTTGTCATGAAAACCTTCTTCTGTTCGTCAGTCCATTTTCCGGCCATATTAAACCCTCACGCACATTTTGCCTGTCTGTCTTATCCCTCTTCACGAAAAACTCATCTGTTCCGGTTCTCCCGAAGTATGGCACTGTAGGCTTCTTTCGGCGTCATCTTCATCATCCTGTTTACTTTGGCACCTGGAAGTTTAACGTCAAACCTGCAGATTCCTTTGAATGCGCAGTAACTGCAGGCATTCCTGTTTCCGTAGCTGTACGGCTTTATCGAGGCATCACCCGACCTGATTCCGTCTGCAAGCTCGTCCAGCTTGTTTCTCTCAAATCTGAAAATCTCGTCGTACTCCTCGTTTGAAGCTACCTTTGACTTTCCTGTAATCTCACCCTTCCTGATTGATACACCGATGTAGGGAGAATCATACTGGATATACACTCCGTCGTCGCCCTTCCTGATTCCGTGATCCGAAAGATGGTTGATTGCATTGTCCCTCTGTGAGACTCCGCGAAGGCATAGAGCCTCGACTATACGCTCATCCGCATCGTCACCATCCTCCACAATCGGATCGTCAATCCCGTAGTAATACATTCCGGCAGGCTTTGCCGAAAAGCTGTCCGTCACGTAATCGAGATAGACTCCGAGCTGAAGCTGAAGTCCGTGATAAAGCTCCGCCATATTAAAATCTTTCCCGGATGATTTATAATCGATTACTCTCGCATATTTTACGCCGTCCTTCTCGCAGATATCGATTCTGTCAATCTTTCCCGTCATCCTCATATACTGCCCGGCGTACTCGAACTTTCTCTCGTACTCTGCGGGTTCGAAATCACCTGCCTCAATCTGCTTTGCGATTACCGTCATCGTTCTTGACACAATGCGCGAAAGCCTTTCTGCAAGATAAACATTTCGCTTTGAATCCTCAAAGATACCGTTTCCGTTCTCGCCGATTGCCTGTTTAACAGCCCGCAGACCATACCCCGCAAGCTCAGCTTCGGATAGTCCATGCCAGGAACGGCCGTCCTCTCTGATAAAACAGCCCGCCAGTTCAACAGCTCTGTGGTAGATATTTCCAATGTCAAGCGAATCGATAGAGTAACGGTCACGATCCCTAAGTCCGAGCCCGTAGCTTAAAAAGTGTGAAAAAGCACAGGAAACATATCTCTCAAGTCTCGTAATACTTCCTCTGATAACGTCGTCATAGAGTCTTGCTGCCGTCTGCGTTGTCATTCCCTCCTCGGAAAGAGAAAACGAAAGTGCCCTGTCGACAACATCCATCAAATCTTCCCTCTCGGTCCTGAACATGTCCTCAAGCAAAGCCTGCGTCCCGTTCCTTTCGCCTGCCGCAAGTTCTGTAATCAGCCGGGAAAAACCCCTGTCCGTAGAAAGGCAGATTTCCGGAATCGATGTGTCGGGCGATGTGATTTTGGGGAGAATATCATTTACCCTTGAAAGAAGATATGAAGGCGGTGTCTCCTTTCCCTCCGAATCCCCCTTGTGTCTGTAGAGGAAAAGCAGTTCCGACGGTTTTGTCATCGTCAGGTAAAGGTAGAATTCCGCCCGTCCACCTGCCTCTCTTCTTGTCGGCGCCAGCTCAAACGCCTTGTCGTGAAGGAGCTGTCTGTCCGCATCGGAGAGAATTCCGCCGCCCGAATAGGGTTTTGGAACAAGTCCTTCGTTCAATCCGAGGAAAAACAGTACACGAACGTTTTCCAACCTTGTTCTCGTAGTGTCACCGACAATTACACAGTCGCTCGAAAAAGGCGGGCGTCTAAGCTTGGCCTCCTTGAAGCCCGTATCAAGGATGTCGGCAAATTCCTCGTTTGAAATGATTTCGTCACCAATAAGCCCGTCCACGTGTTCAAACATCGAAAGAATGCAGCCAACCACCTCATCATCCCCGTCTTTAGCAACTGACTCAATAAAAGCCTTAAGAGCCTGCAGCTTTTTGCCGACACACAGCTCGCCGTCACGAATTGCATCATAAACAGGCCTCAGTACCTCAAGGATGGCTGACTTAGTCTCTTCCATCCCTTCATAGGGCTCAAGACCGTTTCTGTACTTTTTCTTCCAGGGCTTCTCCCACGCCGAAATTCCTCTTACGCCGTGGGCTATACAGTAGTTCTCGATCTCCTCAATTGCGTCGCGGTCAACCTTGAGGACCTGACACTTAAAGAATCTGAAAGTACTGTCGTAATCAAAATCCTTCACTGAAAGCTCAATCAGAGCACGTAGTGCCTCAACAACCGGTTGTCCGAGAATACTTCTGTTCTCATCGATAAAGCAGCTGATTCCGGCCCTTTCAAATTCCTCTTCACAAAGCCTTGCATACTCGGAAACACTTCCGCTGACAACTGCGATGTCCGAAAGCTTCATTCCTTTCGTTCTTGTCAGATTTCTGATTCTTGAAGCACAGTCTGTGACTTCGCTCCTGCGATCGGGAAGTTCAACTCTGAAAACACCCGTCGGAACCTTTTCAAGCTTCACAACCGGATATCGGAAAAGATGCTTTTCTATGTGGCAAAGCTCCTCAGAGCCTTCAAACCTCTTAGGGCTTCCTTCGAGAAGCATCACCTCGATGCCACTTTCCGCCCCCGTTGCCGCGCTGCCGGTCTTTTTGCCGCCTTGCGTACCTGTTACTGCGCTATCGGTTTTATCACTGGCATTTCCGGCCCCTTTTGCAATCTCGGTGAGACGGCTTATCATCTGATAGCTCATATAAAAAAGATTGTGGTCGGAAAGCTCCCTCCCGTAAAATGCCGGCTCCATGGTCACCGTAACGATAACCTTGGCCGCATTTCTCATAAGTCCCTCTATCAGCCTGTACTGGGGCGGCGTGAATCCCGTAAATCCGTCAAAGCAGACGACGCTCCCCCTTATCAGCTTCGACACGCTGACATTTTCTATAAGCCTGTCGAGAATCTCCTCATTGGTAATATAACGTTCGCTCAAAAAATCCCTGAAAGCCCCGTAGATGACACGCATATCGGAAAGCTTGGCATAGAGAAGCGGCTTATCAAAAGCTGCCTCGCGCATTGCATCGATATCCTCGGGAGTAATGTCGTACTGAAAAAACTCGGCAATCATCGACTTGATTTCGTCCACGAAGCCCGCCTTCCTAATGTTCCCTCCGTAGCAGACAAGCTCGGATTTGTGCTCCTTCAGAACTTTTCTCACAATCAGGCTTTTCCCGAGATCGTCGAGTGCCGTCTCCTGTCCGATACCGAGTTCCTCAAGCACTCTGTAGGCAAGGCGCAGGAAACTTAAGACATCAATGTTCATGATGCCGCCGCCCTCTGCCTTTTCCACAAGGCGCTTCTGTGTTGAAAGAGTAAACTGTTCGGGAACTATCACCAGATAATTTCTGTCGGGCGAAGCCGCAGCTTCCGAAGTGATTTTTTCGAAAAGCTTCTCAGATTTTCCGGCTCCCGACGAACCAATAATCAGACGTAACCCCATAGCACCTCCAATAGTCAACCGACAACACCGCCGGGCATCTTCCGGTTACCGGCCGGAAAGCTGCCTGAAGACGTATCATTTGTGAAAGAATTCGTAGACCTTCTGCGCTGAAAGCGCATTCATTGACGCAACCGCGGCAAGCTCTTCGACGCTTGCTTCCTTGAGTGCTTCGAGTGAGACGAAGTGCTTCATGAGCGCGCGACGGCGCTTCTCGCCCACGCCTTCAATGTCGTCGAGGATAGAATGAACCTGCGTTTTGCTTCTTAAACTTCTGTGGTACTCAATGGCAAATCTGTGAGTCTCATCCTGAATTCTTGTGATTAGCTTAAACATCTCACTTCTGGTATCTATTGGCAGCTCAATGTTATTATAGTAAATTCC
>JAZLIL010000192.1:0-7384 GCA_045617405.1 Lachnospiraceae bacterium
TCAATCATTTTCAAATAAACAAATTAAGACAGCTTGTGCATGAAATTGATGAATCTGCGTTCATATCCTTGCAAGATGTATCGGATATAATAAAGAAACAAGAGATATAAAACAACTAACAGCGCTCGGCATTTTCAGAAACCTGCCGCTTATCGGTTGGGTTTTCAGGATTGTTGATGGACTTTTCAGTCTTGTATGCTTGAAGAAGCCGCTGTCGGCGGAGTGCCGCGAGGCATACCAAAAATATGTCAAAACAGCATTGCTCCCCGCAACAAAGGCGGGGAGCTCTTTTATCAATTCAAAAACACTAAGGTGAAACTCAAGGTCCCACCTTACTCAGCTTTGCAAAAGAAGCCTTCATCTTTCTGACTCCTGCCGGAAACTCAACGCTTACGGAGTAATCATCTTCTGTCTTTTCTATCTCAAGGACTTTTCCGATGCCGAATTTAATGTGTTTTACGGTATCGCCGACTTCGTAATCCAGACCTCCCTTAATGGCTTCTTTCAGGTCTTTTCCCCTCATCACGCTGTTTGCAAACAGCTTTGAAAAATCAGTCCCGGCGGACGTTTTCCGTTTGTAATACTCCCCGCCGTTTCCGCTTCCACCGGCGTACTCATCCGAGAAGTTTCTTCGCCTCGCATACTCCCCGCTGTTTCCGCTTCCTCCGGCGTACTCATCCGAGAAGCCTCTTCGCCTCGCATACTCCCCGCCGTTTCCGCTTCCTCCGGCGTACTCATCCCGAAGTCCCCTCCTGCCGGAAAATGATAGTCCGCTCCCGGTTCTGACGTTCAAAAGATGCCTCGGAATCTCTTTAATAAATCTCGAAGGCTGGTTGTTCTGGTACTCGCCGTGCATAAGCCTTTCCCTGCACGCTGAAAGACTGAGTTCCTTCTTCGCTCTTGTCATACCGACATAGCAAAGACGTCGTTCCTCTTCTATTTCCTCATAGGGAGTGTCTGAATTCAGCGACATGTAACTCGGGAAGATGCCCTCCTCCATCCCGACTATATAAACGTAAGGGAACTCGAGCCCCTTCGCCATATGAAGAGTCATAAGAACAACAACATCAGACTCCTCGTCGTAACTGTCTATATCACCGACAAGAGAAACATTCTCAAGGAATCCTGAAAGATTGCTCTCCTCCTGAAGCTCCTCCATTTCCTCGGCATAGGACTCTGCTTTGCTTAACAGTTCCTTTACATTCTCCTCACGTTCCCCGGCCTTTTCCTCATCCTCGTCCACGTAGAGGCGGCTTACGTAACCCGTCTGCTCAATTATCTCCTCAATCAGTTCCTTTACACTGATTTCACCGCGGCCGACTTTCGAGGAAAGTGTTTCTATAAGTGCAGAAAAACGCATAAGCTTCTCAACGCTTCTCTTAAGTGATGGTATAAACTCGGCATGGCAGAGGGCCTCGTAAAAGCTCATGTCGTTTTGTGCTGCATATTCATCAATTCGCTCGATTGTCGTTGCTCCGATTCCACGTCTCGGGGCGTTAATGATTCTTTTGGCCGAAGCCGAATCGGCAGGATTGTTGATCAGCCTCAGATACGCAAGGATATCCTTGACTTCCTTACGCTGATAGAAATTCACGGATCCGATTATTCTGTAGGGAATGTTGGCCCTGATAAGCGATTCCTCTATTATACGTGACTGGGCATTTGTCCTGTAGAGAACCGCAAAGTCTCGATAGAACCTGTCACCGTTTCTCACCGCCCCGACAACATCGTCAGCAATGGCACCCGCCTCATCCTTCTCAGAATCAAAGCAGGTGTAGTGAACGCTCTCTCCCGTTTCGTTTTCGGTCCACAACCGCTTTTCCTTGCGCCCGCAGTTATTTCTGATTACCTCGTTGGCACAGTCAAGAATACTCTTTGTGGATCTGTAGTTCTGCTCAAGTCTGATGACTGTCGCCTCGGGATAGCACTTTTCGAAATCGAGAATGTTCCTGATATTCGCTCCCCTGAACTTATAGATTGACTGATCGTCATCACCGACAACACAAAGGTTATGAACAGGCCTGCCCTCGTCATCGGTGTTTTCAGCAAGGTACTCAAGCATCTTAAACTGTACCGAGTTCGTGTCCTGATACTCATCGACAAGGATGTACCTGAACCGGCGCCTGTAGTACGCGAGAGCATCACTGTCAAGGTCAAAAAGTTCAACCGTTTTTAATAGAAGATCGTCGAAGTCAAGCCCGTTTGCAAGCTTCAGTCTCTTCTGATACTCTCTGTAGCAGGACGCAAAGATCTTCTGCATCCTGTCCCCGCCGGCATTTTTCTCAAACTCGTCTACTCCTATCATCTCATTTTTTGCATGGGATATGACAGACAGGATAGCCCTTTCCTTAATCTGCTTTGTATCGATGTCAAGATACTTGCAGACATCCTTCATAAGTGCCTTCGAATCGTCCGAATCGTAGATTGTAAAGTTTCGCTCGTATCCGATTCTGTCAATCCATCTGCGCAGAATCTTCACGCACGTCGAGTGAAATGTACTGACCCAGATATGCTCTGCACCGTACTCCACTATCCTGTCAACACGCTCACGCATCTCCGATGCTGCTTTATTCGTAAATGTCAGCGCCAGTATGTTGAGTGGATTGACTCCTTCCTCCTCTATAAGCCAGGCGATTCTCGTGGTCAGGACCCTTGTTTTTCCCGAACCTGCTCCCGCAAGTATAAGAAGCGGACCCTTTGTCGTCAGCACTGCCTTTTTCTGTTCATCGTTTAATTTGCTCAGATCTATCATTTGTCCGTACTTTCCTCTTCGTTTGCGCCCTGTACGTTCCTGTCGGGCTTTTGTTTCTTTTTTGCGCTTACCTTACTCCAATCAGCATCGATAGGTTCCTTCTCAATCACGATGTCAACCGGTTCCTTCTCGAGCGGCAGAAAGACATTTACACTTGTTCCCACACCGACCTGACTCTCAATGCTGATGTTCCCGCCGCACAGCTTTACAATCTCATTGACGAGTGCAAGCCCGAGTCCGTTTCCTTCTGATTTATGCGAGCTGTCTGCCTGGTAGAATTTTTCGCAGATGTGATCGAGAGCTTCCTGCGGAATTCCGATTCCGTTGTCTTTTATGCTCACAACTGCGATATCCTCGGTCGCCGCCGCTGTAATCTCAATCTGTCCGCCTTCATCGACAAATTTGATGGAATTAGAGATAATGTTTACCCAGATATGGTTCATCAGATCCTCGTTGCCGTAGTAGCTGATGTCCTGCATGTCGATGTTAAGCTCAATTTTCTTCTTTTCCCATTGCTTTTCAAGCAGCAGTATGCACTTTCTTATCTGCTCATCAAGAGAAAAGGTGTGACGTTCCGTAATCATCGACTGATTCTCAAGCTTGTTAAGCTGCAGAATGTTCGTCGCCATGTTTACCAGACGTTCCGTCTCATAGACGATGATTCCGCTGTACTCCCGCGTCTGCTCCTCAGTCAGATTTCCCTTTTCAAGCTGTTTTGCAAATCCCCTGATAGACACAAGAGGTGTTTTGAATTCATGTGAAAAGTCGTTAATAAAACTGTTCCTGAAAATCTCGATGCCTGACAGTTCCTCTGCCATCGCGTTAAACTGCTTAGAAAGTTCAAAAAGAGGATGCCCCTCCTCAGGAACCTTTATCCTGACGGAAAAATCCCCCCTTGAAATCCTGTCCGCCGCATCAATCATCGAATTGATGGGATCCGTGATCCTCTTGCTGTAGATTACAAGTACCGCAAGACCGGTGTTTACGGCAACAAAAAAGATCAGTGCAAGAAGAAGGAAGAAAACAACAGGATCGGAATTGTAGATGTCCGAAAACAGCAGAAAGATAAAGCAGACATTGATAATAATTCCGGTTGTTACAAGTACACCGGCCATCATCACTCCGAGCCTGCGTTCAAACTTCTGACTGTCGTGCTGCTTCTGCCTGTCCTTTTGCTTTTCTCTGTTCTTTTCCGAAAAAGCCGCCATCCTACTCCTTTGCCGCCCTATGGCCATGTCCTCTGATTCGAAAAAGCCGCCATCCTGCTCCTTTGCCGCCCTATGGCCATGTCCTCTGATTCGAAAACGCCGCCATCCTGCTCCTTTGCTGCCCTATGGCCATGTCCTCTGATTCGAAAACGCCGCCATCCTGCTCCTTTGCTGCCTTATGGCCATGTCCTCTGATTCGAAAACGCCGCCATCCTACTCCTTTGCTGCCTTGTATCCAAGTCCTCTGACAGTTACTATATTAAAATCACGGTTGTTCTTAAACCTTTCCCTGAGCCTGTTAATATGAACATCTACAGTGCGCTCGTCAGATTCGGTCTCCATATCCCAGACCTCATCCATAAGCTGCCTCCTTGTGAAAATCTTGTCCGGATAGCTGAGAAGCTTAAAGAGCAGCAGAAATTCCTTGCTCGGAAGAATCTGTTCACCTGTCTCATCCCTCACTGTGTGTGCATCGTACTTAAGCACCGTACGTCCGATGACGAGCTCTTTCTCGCTCGCAATGTGAGCACGCCTCATAAGTGCATTGATTCGAAGAAGTAACTCCTCCTCATCGACAGGCTTAACCATGTAATCGTCAACACCCGAGATGAAGCCCTGCCGCTTATCCGCCTGCGCCTCCTTCGCTGTTACCATGATGATCGGTATCATGCAGTTTCCCTCGCGTAGGATTCGGGCCATCTCGTAGCCGTCCATCCTCGGCATCATTACATCAAGCAAAATAAGATCGACATGCTTTGTATCAAGCATATCAAGAGCTTCAAGACCATCACATGCCGTCAGAACATCATAGCCTCCGTTTTTCAAAACATGCTCCATCAGTTTTCTCGTGCTTGCATCGTCTTCTACGACCATAATACTGAACATTACTCAATCATCCTTTCAACTGCGGGCACCACCACCGACATAGGGATTGCATACCCCATCCCTTCGACCTTGTCTGAAATCTGCTTAGCGACATTCACACCTATGACTTCGGCTCGCATGTTCACAAGCGGTCCTCCGATGTTTCCCGGGTTGATTGCCGCACTTGTCTGCATCAGAGCTATCTTTCTGCCATTTACCTCAACATCGCGATCCAGTGCTCCGATATAACCTACCGTTACCGACTGACCCGAACCGAGAGCGTTGCCGACTGCAATCGAAATGTCACCTATCCCTACATCATCGGAATTCCCGATTACTGCCGACCTGATAATCTCACCCGTTTCCTCACTGATTGCCCCAAAATCAACCATTACGACAGAAATCCCGAGCTCGCTGTCAACATCAAGAAGCGAAGCATCAGCAACACTCTCATCGTTGAATGTAATTTTGATGCTTTTGACCCCCGTTACTACCGTTTCGTTTGTCAGAATAAGTATTTTTCCTGCTCTGCTCCCAAAAATAAATCCTGTCCCTGCATCCTTCGTCTGTTCCTCATGTGAAAATCCGAAAAAGTCGCGGTAAACCGTAATTCTCTCTGTATCGACCTTTACAATACAAGGCATCACCGCCTGAACAACTGCCGAAACATCCTCTTCACGGCTGACACCCTCCATCTTTATTTCCTGATGCTTTGTCTTCGTTTCTGTCGAGTCGGTTCTTACCTGATCTGCATGAATAAGCTGCATGGCAAAAAAAGCACATACGCCTGCCGCAAATGCAAGAAAAAACGCAAGAATCAGCTTTACCGTTCTGTTCATAATACACTTCCCAAATAGTATTTCTTCACTGATAACTATATCAAAACCTGACGAGAATTATAAGATGAATTTATGAAAAAAATGTGTTATACTTGCTCATAAATAATAGCATGTGAGGTGCGGCTTTGAGCAAAAAGATTAGAAACACACTGATTATTTCAGGGTCTTTGGTCATCCTGGCTCTGATTTTCATATTCATTCTGAAAATGGCTTTCGACAGGGTTAACCTCTCCGAAGACGGGACTGTCGGCAACACACCGGGCAATCTTTTCAACATGGGTCTGTTCTGTGAGAAGGACGGTGTCATCTACTTCTCCAATGCTAACGACTACGGACGGATTTACTCGGTGGATCCGACGCTGTCAAACTACTCCCTTGTCAGTACTGACACCGGACGTTACATCAACGTCGATGACAACTACGTCTACTACTCGAGAATGAACAACCTCAACCCCGAGTACAGGAATTCCCTGTTTGCTTTTATGAAGACGGGACTTTGTGCGTGCGATCTCGACGGAAATAACAACAGGTTCATCTCAAGCGATTCATGCGGAATGCTTTCTCTTAACAACAATGTTATTTATTATCAGCGCTATCGGGAAGAAGAAGGCATCCGACTTGTCTCAGTCGGCATCGATGGAAATGATGAAAAGATTGTTACAAAAGAAACAATACTCCCGGGAGGAATCAGAAACAATACCCTCTATTACACCGGAGAAGAAAGTGATCACGGTATCCACACAATCGACCTGTTCTCACTTAATGAGCGAATGCTCTTTGATGGATTCACGTATATGCCGATTCCTGCCCCAAACGGAATCTACTATATCTCAACTCAGGAGGGCTATAACATCTGCAGAATTGATTACAGCGGTCAGGAAAAAGTCACAGTGGTTGATGAATTCTGTTCCTTCTTCAATTTAAGTAACGACGGACGCTACCTTTTCTATCAGGTTGACGGCGGTTCAAATAACCGCATCTGTTACATGGATCTTTCCACAGGCATCAGCACTACAATCCTCGAAGGAAACTACAAGTGGTTAAATGTCACCGACGATTATCTCTTCTTCTACACCATGGAAGAAGACACCGTCTACGCATTTTGCTTAAACGGATCAGGCATCCTGAACATCTTCAATCCGCCGGATTTGACAAAAGAATAAATCAGCAGTCTTCGCAAATCTTCCCGGCTGACCAAAGATAACTAACTCAATAATCTTCTCCGACCTTCTTGGCTGTTTCGAGCATTATCTCAATCTCGCAGTTCTCGGCCGAAAGGTAACCTGTACGGTCCTCATAGCTTACTGCATACCAGCCTTCGACACTGTCCTCGGGGCGATAGGGATAGCTCATACCGTTTGTCGCCTTTTCATAGATTGTGTAGTTGTTGCCGGGACCCGAATACATGTTTAACTTGTCAGACTTGACCGTAATGTACATCGAATTGCTTTCTTCAAGCTTTTCTACAGCCTCGCGGTCGAAGAAAAGCCTCTCGTTTATTACCCATCCCGTAATGTCTCCCGATTTAATCCTTGTCCAACCATCAGCCCGTTCAATAATAAGACCGTAGCTGCCTGCTATTAGAAGACCTGCAATCTCGCCCTCCTTTGAAGGAGTTCTTCTGATGTTTACAAACTGAGAAACATTGGGAACGGCATAATCAAATTTAAAATCGGGGGAGTCGCCTGCTGTTGTAAAACCGGCAGTGTAGCCATCGACTC